>NZ_JANFZX010000021.1:0-45338 GCF_024461615.1 Anaerotruncus sp. DFI.9.16 | reverse complement strand
CATTTCTTGTCCGTACAAGAAATGGGGCCGCCCGCCGGGGCGGGACCCGGCAACTGCACCGCTCAATGAGCGGCAAATCCAAGCCCGCCGTCGGAGCGCGGTATGCCACAAACCATAACGAAAAGGGAGCGGGGATATTCCCCGCTCCCTTATTCAACCTCATCGGTGTCTGCTTTGAGATGAGCCAACCCGTACTCAAAAAACTGCACAACAAGCGCATTGAGTGAAATATTTTTAGCCTGAGCAATTTGTTCCATCCGGTCAACCAGACTTTTGGGCAAACGGAAAGTTTTGTTTACTTTCTCGGGGTCCTGCTTTTTTATTTCGAGCATCTGCATCACCTGATTATTATTGTAGATGCAAATTGCACGAATATATACACCTTATTTTGCAAGATATTAATATTGCAAACATGGGGATTATTAATTATAATGGAGTTACAGCTTCTACATAGGGAAACGGTTTCGGAAGCTGACAAAAACGCCTCGCGGCTTGGCCGCGAGGCGTTTTATCATTTGCCGTGCAGATGAACGTCCATCTGGTTGTAGGGGATCGAGATGCCTTCCGCGTCAAACCGGCGCTTGACCTCCTCGAGCAGGTCAAAGTTGAGCGTCCAGTAGTCGGGTGTGTCCACCCATACGCGGCAGGCGATCTTGATCGCGGAGTCGCCGTGCTCGGACATGCGGACGACCGGCTCGGGATCCCGGTGCGCAAGGGGGTTGTCGTCGAGCGCGCCGCGGATGATCCGCTTGGCCTTCTCAAAATCGTCGCCGTAGCCGATCGAAAAGACGAGGTCGAGGCGGCGGGTCGGCTCATAGGTGAAGTTGACGATCTCCGCCTTGGCCACGTCGCCGTTGGGGATGTGCACGACCTTGTTGTCGAAGGTCTTCAGGATCGTGTAGTTGAGGCGGATCTCCTGGATGGTGCCCTCGTTGCCGTTGATGCGGACATAGTCGCCGAGCGCAAAGGGCTTGGTAAAGAGCACCGACATGCCGCCCGCGAGGTTCGCGAGGGAGTCCTTGACGGCCAGCGAGACCGCCAGGCCGAAGACGCCGAAGAGGGCGATGAGCGACCCGGCGGCGGAGGGGGCGAGCACGGTGACGACGATGATGCCGAGTACGATATAGAGCACCGCGCAGATGATCGAAACGATGAAATTATGCAGGGTGGGGTCGAGCTTGGAGCGCTTAAGCATTTTGCGGGAGAAGGAGCAGATCCAGCGCACAAGCAGGATGCCGGCCGCGAGGATGATGAGCGCCGTCAGCAGGCGGGGGGCGAAGTCGAGAAATTTGTGCCACAGGTAGTTCCACCGGGTGTCGGAGGGCATGCTGGTGAGGGCGTTCACCACCTCCTGGATTTCGGAGGCGGCGGAGGAGGTGTCGATGGTTTCCATGAAGGCTCCTTTCAATCCGCCTTCCCGGCGTGGGAGGCGGATTTTTTGATGTACGAGGAGGGGGATACGCCGGTGATCTTTTTAAACACGCGGGAGAAGTAGAGGGAGTCGTCATAGCCGACCGACGCGGCGACCGCCGAGACGGGCAGGGAGGAACGCTCGATCAGTTCCACCGCCTGGGAGATGCGGAACTTGGTCAGGTATTCGTTGGGGGAGGTGCCGATATGCCGCATGAACACCCGGTAGAGGTGGCTGCGGCTGATGCCGACCGAGGCGGCGATGTCGCTGACGTCGATCGAACCGGAGTAGTTGTGCGCGATGAACCGGATGGCGCTCTCGACATATTCGAGCGAAAGCCCGGCGGCGGGCGCGGGCGCGCCCGGCTGCTCGGTGAGCAGCGCGAGGAAGAGGTAGAGCAGGCCGATGGCGCGCAGCTCGCTGGCAGGGGTGGTGCCGGAGGCGCGGTAGATGCCGGTAATGGCGCTCTCAATGGCGGACGGGTCCTCAAAGCGGACGACCGGCTTTTCGCGGGTGAAGGGGGTCTGGGCCATCAGCAGCTTGGCCTCCGCGCCGTTGAAGCCCACCCAGCAGTATTCCCACGGGTCTGCGTCGTCCGCGCGGTAGGTCACGATGACCGAGGGGTAGACGATGAAGGTGTCGCCCGCGCCCACCTCATGGGTGACGCCGCCGGCGGTATAGCTGCCGCGCCCGGAGATGACGTGGTGTACGAGAAAGTGGTCCCGCAGGCCGGGCCCCCAGGTGTGGGATGGCTCGCACTGCTGCACGCCGGCGTTATAGATGGCGATGGGCAGGCTTTCGCGCGTTTTGGTCTTATAGGAGTGTTTGAAGATGCCGTCTGCCATAGGAAGGCCCCCTTTATTTTGCGTCTCCTAATTAGTATAATCAAAAAGGCGATTTACTGCAACAATCGTCCATAAAAATGGGACTTTTTTGTGTTGAAATTCCGTACAATTTGCGTTAAGCTAAAATTACAGATATTGAGAGGGCCCCGCGCGCGGCGGGACCCCATCGGAAACGGACCGGCGACACGACAAAACGATGGAGGAAATGGTATGAAGACACAGGAGATGCGATCCAGGATCACTTCCGGCGGGCTGGACCGGGCGTTCGACTATCTCTACAGCGAAAAGGCGCCGCTCCAGCGGGAACGCTATGAGGCCGCGGTGGGGGAGTTTGAAAAGCTCTTCGGCGCGGGCCGGGAGGTCGGGCTCTTCAGCGCCCCGGGGCGCACCGAGGTGGGCGGCAACCACACCGACCACCAGCAGGGACGGGTGCTGGCCGCGGGCGTCAACCTCGACGTGATCGCGGTGGCCGGCAGGAACGACGACAACGTCATCCGCATTCAGTCGGAGGGCTTCCCGATGGACACCATCGACCTCTCCGACGTGTCGGTGCGGGAGTGTGAAAAGAACACCGCCGCCTCCCTCATCCGCGGCGTGGCCGCCAAGTTTGCCGCCCTCGGCTACCGCATCGGCGGCTTCGACGCCTACACCACCTCCAGCGTGCTCAAGGGCTCCGGCCTCTCCTCGTCGGCCGCGTTCGAAACGATCGTCGGCACGATGCTCAACTGCCTCTACGCGGGCGGCGCGGCGACCCCGGTGCAGATCGCCCAGATCGGCCAGTACGCCGAAAACGCCTATTTCGGCAAGCCGAGCGGCCTCATGGACCAGATGGGCTGCTCGGTGGGCGGCTTCATCACGATCGACTTTCAAAACCCGGAGAAGCCCATCGTCGAAAAGGTGGACTTCGACTTCGCCCATTCGGGCTACAAGCTCTGCGTCGTCGACACGGGCGGCAACCACGCCGACCTCACCGGCGACTACGCCGCCGCGCCGGTCGAGATGCGCGCGGTGGCGGAGGCGCTCGGCGGGAAGGTGCTGCGCGACGTCGCGCCGGAGACCTTCTACGCGGCGCTGCCCGCGCTGCGCGGCAAGTGCACCGACCGCGCCCTGCTGCGCGCCTTCCACTTCTACGCGGACAACGACCGGGTGCCCAGGCAGGTCGCCGCGCTCAGGGCGGGCGACTTTGAGGAATTCAAGCGCCTTGTGATCGAGAGCGGGCGCTCCTCCTTCATGTACCTGCAAAACGTCTACACCTGCAAGAACCCCGACGAGCAGGGCCTCTCCCTCGCGCTCGCGATGAGCGAGCACCTGCTGGCCGGCCGCGGCGCGTGGCGCGTCCACGGCGGCGGCTTCGCCGGGACCATCCAGGCGTTCGTCCCCGAGGACCTGCTCGACGGCTACAAGGCCGCGATGGAGGCGGTGTTCGGCGCAAACCACTGCCACGTGCTCTCCATCCGCCCGGTCGGCGGGGTGGACCTCTGCGCCCTGTAAGGCGCGCCCGGTTAACAGGAAACGATACACCGATCAGATACATACAGGAGGAATCAGAATGGCTGAATTAAGATGGCATCCCCTGACACAGGACTGGGTCATGATCGCTTCCCACCGGCAGGCGCGCCCGCAGATGCCCAAGGACTGGTGCCCCTTCTGTCCGGGCTCGGGCAAGGTGCCGGACCACTACGACGTGCTCGAATACGACAACGACTTCCCGGCGCTGAGCCAGACGCCCCCCGAGCCGGACGACGTGGCGAACGACTTCTTCAAAACCGCGCCCGCCTACGGCAAATGCGAGGTCATCCTCTATTCGCCCGGGCACACGACGACGGTGCCCGAACTGTCGGACGACCATATGGCGAAGCTGGTCGACCTGTGGTGCGAGCGGTTTGAAAAGCTCTCGCAGGACGAAAAGATCAAATATGTCTTCATCTTTGAAAACCGCGGCGAGGCGGTGGGCGTTACGATGCCCCATCCGCACGGCCAGATCTACGGCTACTCCTTCGTGCCCAAGAAGCTCCAGCTCGAGCTCAAATCGTCGGGCGAATACTACGCTGAAAAGGGCAGATGTCTCTTCTGCGACATGCTCGCCGAGGAGCAAAAGTTCGGCCAGCGGGTGATCTTCCAGAACGAGCACTTTACCGTCTTCCTGCCCTTCTTCACCGAGTACCCCTACGGCGTGTACATCTTCGCCAACTCCCACAAATCGAACCTCCTTGAGTTCACCCCCGGGGAGCGCCGTTCACTGGCCGTCACCATCAAGCACACGGTCGGCATGCTCGACAGCCTCTTCGGCTACAAGTTCCCCTATATGATGTGTATGCACAACGCCCCGGTGAACGGCCCGGATGTGAAGGACAGCTACCACTTCCACATCGAATTTTTCCCGCCGATGCGCAGCGCGGACAAGGTCAAATTCAACGCCTCGAGCGAAACGGGCGCGTGGGCGCACTGCAACCCGACCCGTCCCGAGGAGACCGCCGCCGAGCTTCGCGAGGCGTACGGGCGGTATATGGACACCCTTAAATAAGCGCTTGTGGAGCCCCCACAAAGCGGCCGCCCGGAAGGACGGCCGCTTTGTCTTTTTGGGCGGGGGAGATGGATTTTTCATGAAATGTTTGTTAAAATTTTTTCAAAATTGCGGCGTTAAGGCGTTGCAAATACCCGCAAGATATAGTATACTTAGTTCTGGTTTCGATTTTTTGTAGAAACCAATTTCCTGTATCATTTTACCAAATATATAGCAAGGAGAATGGGCATGAATATTGATTTTACCCTTGCGGGCGCAGTCATCATCACGGGTCTGGTGGTCGTCTTTGTGGCGCTGATCGGTCTTTCGCTGATCGTCTGGCTGATCGGAAAGCTCTTCGTCTCCACCGGCCTGGGCTCGCCGAAAAAACCGGCGCAGCCCGCCGCGGCCCCCAAGCCCGCCGCACCGGCGGCACCCAAGGCGGCCCCGCAGCAGGCGGCGGCCCCGGCTCCGGCACCCGCCGCGCCGGCGGCTCCGGCTCCGGCTCCCACCATGGTGATCCAGCCGATCGTCGAGGAGGGTATCGGAGACGATATCATCGCGGTGATCTCGGCGGCGGTCGCCTCGATGTTCGGCGGCGGCGAAAGCGGCCAGCCCGCGGCCGAGGGCGGCTTTGTCCTGCGCAGCATCCGCCGCGCGCGGGAGCGCACCTCCTGGGCGCAGGCCGGCATGATGCAGAACACCCAACCTTTTTGATTGACGGAGGGCAGAGACAATGTTTGAAATTTTTGCGGACTCGGTCCAGACGATCGTGTCCAAGTCGGGCTTCCAGAACCTGACCGGCGGGCAGGCCCTGATGATTCTGGTTTCCTTCGTGCTCATGTACCTTGCGATCCGCAAGGGCTTCGAGCCGCTGCTGCTGCTGCCGATCGCGTTCGGCATGCTGCTGACCAACCTGCCGATGGCGGGAATGTACCACCCTGAAATCTTCATCAACGACACCGGGCATATCGCGTGGGAGATGCTTGCCAACGGCGGCGGCCTGCTCGACTACCTCTACCTCGGCGTCAAGCTCGGCATCTACCCGCCGCTGATTTTCCTCGGCGTCGGCTGCATGACCGACTTCGGCCCGCTGATCGCGAACCCCAAGAGCTTCCTCATGGGCGCGGCCGCCCAGCTCGGCATCTTCCTCGCCTTCTTCGGCGCGCTGGCGCTCGGCTTTACTCCCGCCGAGGCCGGCTCGATCGGCATCATCGGCGGCGCGGACGGCCCGACGGCGATCTTTACGACGACCCAGCTGGCTCCGCACCTGCTCGGCTCGGTGGCCATCGCGGCCTACTCCTATATGGCGCTGGTCCCGATCATCCAGCCGCCCATTATGAAGCTGCTCACCACCAAGAAGGCGCGCGCCGTCCGGATGGAGCAGCTGCGCCCCGTCTCCAAGCTCGAGAAGATCGTCTTCCCGATCCTCGTTGCGATCCTGGTATCCTTCCTCGTTCCCGACACCGCCCCGCTGATCGGCATGCTCATGCTCGGCAACCTCTTCCGTGAGTCGGGCGTGGTCGACCGCCTCAACAAGACGGCGCAGAACGAGCTGATGAACATCGTCACCATCTTCCTCGGCGTCACCGTCGGCGCGACGGCGAGCGCGGAGCGGTTCCTCACCCCGCAGACCCTCGGCATCATCGTCCTCGGCCTCATCGCGTTCGCGTTCGGTACCGCGGGCGGCGTGCTGCTCGGCGACCTGATGTACGTCCTCTCGGGCGGCAAGATCAACCCGCTGATCGGTTCCGCCGGCGTGTCGGCCGTCCCGATGGCGGCGCGCGTTTCGCAGAAGGTCGGCCAGAAGGAGAACCCGACCAACTTCCTGCTCATGCATGCGATGGGTCCGAACGTCGCCGGCGTTATCGGCTCCGCCGTGGCCGCGGGCGTCCTGCTCTCCATCCTCAAGTAATGTTCGATATCGATAAAAAGGCGGCCCATGCGGGCCGCCTTTTTTACGTTCCCACGGGTCGGGAAATGTGGTATACTGTAGTTGCCGCGGGCGCGGAACGCGCCCGGCCAAACAACGGAATGTGTGGGGAAACGCAATGGATTTATCGCTGAAAGACCGGTACACAGCGGCGCGGCGCCGCATCATCGACGACTTCTTTTCCCGGATGAACCCGATGCAGAAGCAGGCGGTCTACACGCTGAACGGCCCGGTGCTGATCCTGGCGGGCGCGGGCAGCGGGAAGACGACGGTCATCATCAACCGCATCGCGAACATGGTGCTCTTCGGGGATGCCTATCACAGCACCTGGATGCCCGAGCAGGTCACGGCGGAGGACGTCGCCTTCCTCGAGGAGTACGCCGACGGGGAGAGCTGGGATTCCGACCGCGCCTTTACGCTCATCCGCAGCCACACCGTCATGCCCTGGAACATCCTCGCGATCACCTTTACCAACAAGGCCGCCGGGGAGTTGCGGGAGCGGCTTTCGGCGATGCTCGGGCCGACGGCGGACGACGTGGGCGCCTCGACCTTCCATTCGGCGTGCGTGCGCATCCTGCGGCGCGAGATCGAGCGGCTCGGTTACGGGCGCAGCTTTGCAATCTACGACACCGACGACTCGCTGCGGGTGATCAAGGGCGCGCTCAAGGAGCTCAACATCGACGACAAGCGGTTCGCCCCCAAGGGGGTGCTCTCCGCGATCGGCCGCGCGAAGGACGAGCTCTTGACCCCCGGCGGCTACGAGGCCGGCGTGGGGGACGACTACTACAAGCAGGTCGTCGCCAAGGTGTACGAGATCTACCAGAAGCAGCTCCAGGACGCCAACGCGGTCGACTTCGACGACATCATCATGCTGACGGTGCGGCTCTTCAAGGAGTTTCCCGAGGCGCTCGACTACTACCGCAACCGCTTCCGCTACATCATGGTGGACGAGTACCAGGACACCAACCGCGCGCAGTTCGAGCTCGTGCGGCTGCTCGCCTCCGAGAGCGGGAACCTCTGCGTCGTCGGCGACGACGACCAGAGCATCTATAAATTCCGCGGCGCGACGATCGAAAACATCCTCCAGTTCGAGGACAACTTCCCCGGCGCGAAGGTCTTCCGGCTGGAACAGAACTACCGCAGCACCGAAACGATCCTCGACGCGGCCAACGCGGTCATCTCGAACAACACCGAGCGCAAGGGCAAGACCCTCTGGACCCAGAACGGGGAGGGGGTCAAGGTGCGGGTGCACCGCGCCGCCGACGAAAACGGGGAGGCGCAGTTCATCTGCGACACGATCCAGGCCAACGTGCAGGCGGGCGCGAAGTATTCCGACCATGTGGTGCTCTACCGCATGAACGCCCAGTCGCAGATGCTCGAGCGCGGCATGGTCAAGGCGGGCATCCCCTACCGCATCATCGGCGGGCTGCGCTTTTACGAGCGCAAGGAGATCAAGGATATTGTCTCCTACCTGAGCGTGCTGAGCAACCGGTCGGATTCGCTGCGCCTGCGGCGGATCATCAACGAGCCCAAGCGGAAGATCGGAGACAGCACGGTCAACGCGGTGGCGGAAATCGCCGCCGGGACGGGCGCGACGATGTTCGACGTGCTCGAGCACGCGGACGAATACGCCTCCCTCGGGCGCAAGACCGCAGACCTCATGGCGTTCGCGGCGATGATGCGCGGGCTGATGGAGGCGGCGGACACGCTGCCGCTGGGCGAATTGCTCGACGAGCTGCTCGACCGGACGGGCTACCTTGCGATGCTCCAGGCGGAGGGCTTTGAGGGCCAGACGCGGATCGAGAACATCGAGGAGCTCAAGAGCACGATGAACCGCTATGAGGAGGAGAACGCCGAGCATTCCCTCTCTGGCTTCCTGGAGGAGATCTCCCTCTACACCGACATCGACAAATACGACCCGAACGACGACGCGGTGGTGCTGATGACGATGCACTCGGCCAAGGGGCTCGAGTTCGACAACGTCTTCATCGCGGGCGCAGAGGAGGGGATCTTCCCGGGCGTGCAGGCGATGTACGACCCCGCGCAGGTGGAGGAGGAGCGGCGGCTCGCCTACGTGTCGATCACCCGCGCCAAAAAGCAGCTCTACATCTCCGACGCGGCGCAGCGGATGCTCTTCGGGCAGACGATGCGCAACCGCCCCTCGCGGTTTTTGGCGGAGATCCCGCCGGAGCTGTGCGAGACGGAGGACGAGACGCTGCTCCGCCGCCAGCAGGCGGCCGCCATGCCGGCGAAAAAGCCCCGCTACTCCGAGAGCGACCGGATGCTGGGGGTGGGCCGCCAGCCCGTGCCCGACGAGGGCTTCGACCTGCGGCCGGGGGACGGGGTCATACACAAGGTGTTCGGCGGCGGCATGGTGATCTCAGTCACGCCGATGGGCAACGATCACCTTGTGGAGGTGGCGTTCGACGGTGTCGGAACCAAGAAGGTTATGGCGAAATTTGCCCGCCTGAAGAAGGTTTAACGGGTTTTTTGGTCGAATGTTCACGATTTGTTAAAAACGCCCTTCTCCGATTCGACAGATTCCGCCAATTACAGAGCGTATAATGTAATTGCAGCGAACGAAAGATAACGCTGTCGAAAAAAGTCAAGGACGGGATAACAGATGAACGCAATCAAAAAATGGATCCTCGCGGTCCAAATCGAGAACAGGTGGAAAAAGATCGGGAACAACCGCAGGAAGATGGGCGCTCTGCTGGAAAACGGCGAGCCCTACAGCTCTCCCGCGCTTGTCCGGCTGGACGGCGAAACCGCCCTGCTCGGCTACCAGGCCAGGCAGATGGAGCGGCGCTACCGGGAGCTGATGGGCGAGTCGCTGGCGAGCGCCTGAACGGGTACATATGGTTCAATGAAGAAAAAACCGGGGCCGCGTAAAACGCGGCCCCGGTTTTTTGCCGGGCGGGGGAGGGAGGAGACCGCTCCCCGCCTTATGAAAAGATCAGGTTGAGCAAGACCGGGACGAGGCACCCGCCGATCGCGGCGAGGATGCCGAGGATCAGGTTGAGCTTGGTCTTGATGACGGCGAAGCTCACCTCGCCGTCCCCGAGCCGCTCGTCGTATTCCCGGAACTTCCCGTCGACCTTCTGTTCCAGCGCGCGCAGCGATTCGCACGGCTGGTTCTTTGAGCAGTCCATCTCACACCCCCAGTCTGCGGCGCGCGTTTTCGAGCGCCGCGGCCAATTCGTCGAGCGCGGCCCGAACCGTCTCCCGCGCCGGGTCCCGCGGCGCGTCCCCGGCCGCGGGGGCGCGGTAGGCGATCCCCACCGCCCGGCAGAGCCCCCGCGCGGCCGCCTCGGCGTACTGCGGGAGATAGCGGTCGAACAGGGCGTTGTCCTCTTCGTTGGTGAGGAAGCCCAGCTCGAGCAGCGCGGAGGCCATGACGGTGCCCGTGTTGACGCCGAAATCCCGGTAGTTCTGCGGGGTCCCCTTGCGCACCCCCCGGTCCCGCACCGGCGTGACGGCGAGCAGCTCTGTCAGGATGTCCTGCGCCTTCTGCACGGTTGGCCAGTCTGCGCCGCTGTGCACCCACAGGCCCACGCCGCGCGCGGAGGGGTCCGCCGCGTCGCGGTGGAGGCTCAAGAAGTAGGCGCAGCCCGCCTCGTTGGCGATGCGGCAGCGTTCGGCGATCGGCAGGGCCGCATCCGAATCGCGGGTGAGCACCACGCCGAGCCCCTGCGCCTCCAGCAGGGGCTTGAGGGCGCGCGCGAGGCGCAGGACGTCGTCCTTTTCGTACCGGCTTTTGAGCACCGCGCCGGGGTCGGCGCCGCCGTGCCCCGGGTCAAGGCAGATTTTTACGATCGCGCTTCCCTCCCATCCGTCCGGCGGTCCCGGTGCGGGGCTGCGTAGGTCATCGCGAGGCGGCTGTCCCCGACGCCCGCGGTGGTCGGGTCGACCACCGCGTTAAAGACGCTCACGAGCACCGACACCACGACGACGGGGTTCTGCACGGCGCGCACAAAGAGCGCCCCGAGCGCGGCCCAGCTCGTCATGTCCTCCCACGAGAGGCCGAAATAGGCGAGGATGGGCAGCAGTACGGCACATGCGATCTGCGCCCACCAGAGTGGATTCTGGAACCGCACGGCCCAATTGATTTTCATCAGATTCCCCCTTCTTGATTGGTTTCATCGTTCCCTGCAATTTTATTGTACCACAACCTATGGTTGTTATCAAGAAAACGGCCCTCCCAAACAGGGGAAAAACGCCGGTTTACGCCGAAGGGGGAGATAATCCGGACAGCCCAAAAGCGCGGGAAGGGTAAATTGACGGATGTCTTTTGGCATGATAAAATAGGGATGGAACGAAAATTTCTCTGCCGATGCACAAAAAGACGAATCGCTCATAAAATGTATTGAGTACAGCTCAAAACATAACTAGGAGGATTCATATGGCAGAGCAAAGAACAGCTCCTGTTACCGCGACCGGA
This sequence comes from Anaerotruncus sp. DFI.9.16, assembly GCF_024461615.1. Classification (NCBI taxonomy): domain Bacteria; kingdom Bacillati; phylum Bacillota; class Clostridia; order Eubacteriales; family Oscillospiraceae; genus Anaerotruncus; species Anaerotruncus sp. DFI.9.16. The sequence continues at coordinate 34,205 of NZ_JANFZX010000021.1, read as the reverse complement.
GCAAACTGTTTCAAGGAAGCAGTATGCATAGATGCCGGCAGGATCTATGATTCCTGCACCGATAAGGACTGCCTGACGGATTTGCAGGTATTCTTTACTGACCGCGCCCAGCCGGTGATCGACAGCGCGATGAGCATCAAATGCAAAGACGTGGAAATCATCACCGTCTACCTCGACGTCGAGCCGGTGCCCTTCAACAAGGGCTTCTACTCGGTCGATCTCACCTTCTTCTTCAAAGTGACGGTCAGCGCCTACACCTCCCCGGTGGCCCCTCCGGCCAATGTGGTGGGAATCGCGGCCTTCTCCAAGAAGGTCATCCTCTACGGCTCCGACGGGAACGTCAAGGTCTACAACTCGACCGACCCGCGCGGCGGCATCGACCACGACAACACCAACATGCCCAAGGCGAGCGTCCATGTGGTCGACCCGATGTGCCTCGACAGCAAGCTGGTCGAGTGCGGCTGCGGCCGTGCGTTTGAGTCCGGCGTGACCCTGCCCGGTTCGATCTGCAACCTGTTCGACGGCGACTTCGCGGTCTGCAAGCCGGAAAAGGTGGTACTTATCACGATCGGGCTGTTCACCATCGTCCAGCTTGAGCGCAGCGTGCAGATGATGATCCCGGCCTACGACTACGCGGTGCCGGATAAGGAGAGCACGAGCAATTCCACCGAGGACCCCTGCGAGGTCTTCCGCAAGATCAAATTCCCCCTCAACCAGTTTTTCCCGCCGAAGCTCTCCGAAGCGGATCAGCTTTAAACAGAAATCCCGGCGACGGATATCGTCCGGCGCGGGCGGATGAACCCCTTTGAAGCGGGGTCCCGCCCCGCCGGACGCGGACGTTTTTTTAAAAACAGGAGGATGCGCAATGCCAAAGGTACAGCCCAAAGTCACCCTGATCAGCCACACCCCCAACCCGGAAAAGACGGTCGCCTCGGCGGCCAAGCTGTGCTATTCCTCGGCGTCCCTCGGCGATCTGATGGACAACCTCACCGAGGAAAAGGCGTCCGATTTCGTGCAGATGCTGGCGGAGATCGGCCATGAGAGCCCGATCGAGCACGCGAGCTTCACCTTCGGCATAGAAGGGGTCTCGCGCGCCTTCCTCGCGCAGATCACCCGCCACCGCATGGCCTCCTACAGCGTGCAGAGCCAGCGGTACGTGCGGGAGAAGGCGTTCGACTACGTCCTGCCTCCCGAGATCGAGGCGGACGACGAGGCGCTCTCCGAGTTCGAGGAGGCGATGGAGGCGGCGCAGGAGAGCTACGACCGCATCGCCGCGATCCTCAAAAAGCGCCGCGCCGCCGCGCTCGTCGCGGAGGGCATGGAGGAGAAGGAAGCCGCCAAAAAGGCGGAGAAGCTGGCGATCGAGGACGCCCGCTTCGTGCTGCCCAACGCGTGCGACACCAAGATGATCGTCACGATGAACGCGCGCAGCCTCTATAACTTCTTCGCGCACCGCTGCTGCAACCGCGCCCAGTGGGAGATCCGGGCGGTCGCCGACCAGATGCTCGCGCTCGTGAGCGCGGTCGCGCCGACCCTCTTTTCGAGCGCGGGGCCGTCCTGCTGCCGCGGCGGCTGCCGCGAGGGCAAGATGAGCTGTGGAAAGCCGCAGGAGGTGCGCGAGCACATCACGGAGCTCAAGCAGGGGGGACGGGCGTGACCGGCAGGCTGATTGTCATCGACGGGCTGGACGGCTCGGGCAAGCAGACGCAGGCAAAGCTCCTCTGCGACCGGCTGCGCCGGGAGAACGTGCCGGTGCGCGCGGTGAGCTTCCCCGACTACGCCGAGCCGTCGTCGGCGCTCGTCAAGATGTACCTTTCGGGCGAATTCGGACAGGCCGACGACGTCGGCCCCTACGCCGCGAGCAGCTTTTACGCGGTCGACCGCTACGCGAGCTACCAGCGGTTCTGGAAGGCGGACTACCTTTCGGGGCATACTATTGTCGCCGACCGCTACGCGACCTCCAATCTCATCCACCAGATGTCCAAGCTGCCCCCCGATGAATGGCCCGCCTTCCACGCGTGGATGGAGGACTTTGAATACGGAAAGCTCGGCCTCCCGCGCCCCGACGCGGTCGTCTACCTGGACATGCATCCCGACGTTTCGCGGGCGCTGCTGTCGGGCCGCTACCACGGGGACGAGTCTAAGCGGGACATCCACGAGGCGAATTTCGCCTATATGAGGCGGTGCCGCGTCTGCGCGCTCTACGCCGCCGAACACTTCGGCTGGCGGGTGGTGCGCTGCTCGGACGAGCACCGCGCCTTCCCGGTCGAGGAGATCGCCGAGGAGGTCCGGCGGGCGGTCAACCCAACAGAAAGGTCCTTATAAGCTATGCCGGATTTCAGAAGAATTACCCTTGCGGACAAGGAATGGATCGACCCGCTGCTCCGGATGGGGAACCTGAGGGGCAGCGAATACACCTTTACCAACAATTTCATCTACCGTTCGATCTACCACATCGAGGTCGCGCGGATGAACGACTACTACCTCGTGCGCTCCCACCGGGAGGGCGGCGCGTACTCCTACCTCTACCCGGCGGGCAGCGGCGACCTCAGGCCGGTCGTCGACGCGCTCGTCGCGGACGCGGCGGAGCTGGGGGTCCCCTTCCACATGAACGGCGTTCCCCGCGAGGGGACCGCCGCGCTGGAGGCCCTCTTTCCCGGGCGGTTTGCCTTCTCGGAGACGCGCGACAACTTCGACTACCTCTACGAGAGTGAAAAGCTCATCACCCTGTCGGGCAAAAAGCTGCACGGCAAACGGAATTTCGTCAACCGCTTTCTGGCGGAGAACGAGGGCCGCTGGGCCTATGAGGCGGTCACGCCCGAAAATCTGCCCGAATGCTGGCGGATGAATGTGGCGTGGTGCGCGGAGAACGGCTGCGGCGAGGACCCGAGCCTGGCGGAGGAGACCTGCGCGGTCAAAAACTGTTTCGACAACTTTACCGCGCTGGGGCTCCGGGGCGGGCTGCTCCGGCTGGACGGCGGGGTGGTCGCCTATACGATGGGCCTGCCGCTCAATTCGGATACCTTCATCGTGCACATCGAAAAGGCGTTTTCGTCGGTGGCGGGCGCCTACCCGATGATCAACCAGCAGTTCGTGTCCCACAACTGCGCGGATTACAGGTACGTCAACCGGGAGGACGACGTGGGCAGCGAGGGGCTGCGCAAGGCGAAGCTCTCCTACAGGCCCGCCATCCTCCTCGAAAAATTTGAAGCCGTGCTGAAGGAACCCTCGGGCGGGAGGTGACGGTATGATCCGGTTTGCGGAGGAAGGAATGCGCGCCCGGCTGAAAGAGCTGTGGCGCGAATGCTTCGGCGACAGCAACGAGTATGTCGACCTCTATTTCGCGAGCCACGACATCGCGCGGCACACGATGGTCTTCATGGACGGGGAGAACCCCGTCTCGATGCTCTCGCTGCTGCCGATGACGGTGGTGACGCGGGCGGGCATCCTGCCCGCGCGGTACGTCTACGCGGTGGCGACCAAGGAGAGCTACCGCGGGCGAGGGATCAGCACGCGGATGCTCGAGGCGGCCCACAGGGTGCTGCGCGCCGAGGGGGTCAAGCTGTCGGTGCTCGTGCCCTCGAGCGCCGCGCTCTACAACTTCTACGGCAAGCGCGGGTTCGACACCGAGTTCTATTCCGGGCTGGCGGTCGTCGGGCGGGAGGAGATCGCGCCCTTTGCGGGCAGCTTTTTCATCAGCGAGGCCGACCCCCTGGAGTTTATGCAGATCCGCGAGCGGGCGTTCGCCGGGCGCACGATGTTCGTGCGCTGGGACGGCGACGCGCTCGCCTACCGGATGACCGAGACGGCCTTTGGCGGCGGCGAGACGCTGGCGATCACGATCGGCGACGCGCGGGCCATCGCCGTCTGCCACATGGAGGGCGGCGCGGTGAACGTCAAGGAGCTCGCGCTCGACGGGATGGCCGCCGGCACGGCGCTCTCGGTGCTCCAGCACAAGTTCGGCGCCGACGAGTACCACCTGCGCCTGCCGCTCGACCTCGACTGCCCCTATCCGCTCGAGCGGGTGCCGGCGGGCGTGACCTGCTGGTACGACCCCGAGGCGCGCGAGCGGGTGTTCGGCGGCGGGGGCGGGGCGCCCTACCTGAACCTGGTGCTCGACTGAACGCGCCGCCCGCCGGGCGGCATCCATATTTTAACCAATCGAGGTGCTGACAGATGATCTATGTATTTCTGGCCGATGGATTTGAGACGGTCGAGGCGCTCGCCGTCGTCGACGTGCTGAGGCGCGCCAAACTGGAGGTGCGCACGGCGGGGGTGGGCGGCAGGACCGTCACGAGCGCGCACGGCGTGCCCGTCGTGTGCGACGTCACCGCCGGCGAGGTGGACAAGGAGGCGATGGAGCTGCTCTTTTTGCCGGGCGGCATCCCCGGTACCCCCAACCTCGAGGCGAGCGGGGAGGTGCAGGACTGCATCACCTACGCCGCCGAACACGACAGGTGGATCACCGCCATCTGCGCGGCGCCCTCGATCCTGGGTCACCGCGGCCTGCTTGAAGGGCGCACGGCGACCTCCTTCCCGACCTTCCAGAAGGAGCTGCGCGGCGCGAATATCCCGGCGGACGCCTACGTCTGCGTGGACGGCCGGTACGTCACCGGGCGGGGCATGGGCGTGGCCGTGGAGTTCGGGCTCAAGCTCGTCGAGCTGCTCGCCGGGAAAGAGGCGTCCGACGCCATCCGCGGGTCGATTCAATGCAGGGAATAGACATTCGGCCGCTCAAAATGCGGCTGCGCGGGGAGATCAAGGCGTGGCGGCGGGCGTTGGAGCCCGGCTGGAAGGCGGCCGCGGATGAAAAGATCTGCGCCCGGGTGCTCGCGCTGCGGGAATACGCGGCGTGCTCCACCCTGCTGACCTATGTCTCGCTGCCCATCGAGGTGGACACGCTGTGTCTCATCTCCCGCGCCTTCGCGGACGGCAAAAAGGTGGCCGCGCCCCGCTGCGTTGAGGGCACCCACGAGATGGAATTCTACGAAATTTCCTCGATGGACGACCTCGCGCGCCAGACCTTCGGGGTGCTCGAGCCGGTGCGGGAGCGGTGCCGCCTGCTCACCGACTTTTCGGGGAGCGTCTGCCTCGTGCCCGCGCTCGCCTACGACCGCGCCGGGTACCGACTGGGATACGGCGCGGGGTATTACGACCGGTTCCTGTCGGTCTATCCCGGCCCGAAGATCGGGTTGGTCTACGCGCAGAACCTGCGCAGGAGCCTGTGGAAGGGCCGGTACGACGTGCCGGTCGACCTGATCGTCACCGAGGCGCGCCTTTTTGTCCCGCAGGCGGCGGGGGCGGAACGCAAAAAAAAGAAATGACGGTTTCGGGCTTGCCCGAAACCGTCATTTTCGTTGCCCCCGCGCCGGGCGGGGAGGTGGTTACAGTCTGTCGATGTAGAGTCTGTTTGGATTAGCAGCAGCCGCCGCCGAACCCGCCCCAACCACAAAGGAGGATAATGATGATGATGATCCAGATCCAGCTGCCGTAGCCATAACCGAAACCGCCGTTTCCACCGCATCCGCATCCACAGTTCTGCATGCCGCACCCGCAGCAATTGTTGTTACACATAAGTTGACACCTCGCTGTTGATGATTTGTTTCATACTATGTCTGAAGCGGCAAATGGGTTACATCAACCGGAAAGAGAAATTTTTTGCCGTCCGCCCGGGGCGCGCGGTGAAAAAATTTGTACGGGAAACTCGTTAAAAGATTTGATTATTATGCCGAATTGAGGTATTATATATTGTACATTGGGTTTTTCCGCCACAGGCCCGGGAAGGCTTCCCGCCGGGTGGAGGATAGGAGGACACATGAGCAACCGGGACGAGTTTGAAGACCTGATCAAGAACTTTAAGCTGGACGACGTCGAGGACCCCGCGCCCGCGCAGACGCCCCCGCCCCGCCGCCCCGCTTTTGACTTTGAAGAGGATAACCAGCGCTACAGCGCTTCCAGGGAGCGCCGGCCGGCCGGAGCGGCGGCCGTGCGGGAACGCCCCGCGCGCCGGATGCAGCCCCCGCCCGAGTACCGCGCGCCCGCCGCGCAGGCGGGCGGCGCGGACGCCGTGCGCCCGAATACCGCGCGCAGGCGCGAATTCAAGGTGCAGATCGACGACGAGGAATTCTACGAGCCGTCGACCTCGTCGCCGCGCCCGCCGAGGAGCGGCGGGGGCGGAGGCGGCCGGTCGGGCGGCGGCGACGGCGGGGACCGCCATTCGGGCGGCGGCGCCGGCCGCTGGTTCAAGGCGCTGCTCGTGCTGGTCGTCGTGCTCGGGCTTTCGGTCTTTCTGGCGATGTTCGCGCTCCAGAGCGCGAGCGACATGTTCGGCCTCAATAAGCCGGAGGGCGAGGTGAGCTTCGAGTTGCCCGACGAGGACCTCTCGATCTCCGAGATCGCCTCGATGCTCCAGAAGGAGGGCATCGTCACCCAGCCGCTGACCTTCCGCCTCTACGCGACGCTCAAGAAGGTCTCCCCGGACTCCTTCTTCCCCGGCGACTACACCCTCAACACCAACATGAGCTACGATGAAATCTTCGTCGCCTTCCGTTCGGGCACCGGGCCGGAGCAGGTCACCCTCATCTTCTACGAGGGCTGGACCCTTTCGGATATCGCGGACAAGCTCGAGGAGAACGGCGTCTGCAAGAAGGAGGACCTCTTCCGCTACCTCGAGGAGAACGGCGCGGCGTTTGAGGAGAAATACCCCTTCCTGGCCGACATCCCCGACGACGCGAACCGCTACCGCCGCTACGAGGGCTATTTCTTCCCCGACACCTACGACTTCTACGTGGGCGAGGATCTGGGCACCGTGGTGCAGAAGTTCTTCAACCGCTTTGACCAGATGGTCAACACCGACGAGCTCCAGCAGCAGATGAAGGCGCAGAACCTGACGCTCGACCAGGCGATCACGCTGGCGTCGGTCATCCAGAAGGAGGCGGGCCGCACCGACGACATGAAGATGGTCTCCTCCATCTTCCACAAGCGCCTCGAAAATCCCGCGCAGTTCCCGAAACTCCAGTCGGACGTGACGATCTTCTACGTCGAAAACGACATCAAGCCCTATCTTGAAAACCCGGACGATCCGGTCAATCAGCCGATGTACGACGCATACAATACCTATGTGTGCGACGGACTGCCCGTCGGGCCGATCTCCAACCCGGGCGTCGACGCGATCAAGGCCGCGATCTATCCGCAGAACACCGACTACTACTACTTCCTCGCGGACAAGGACGGCAAGTTCTATTACGCGGCCACGATCGAGGAGCACGCAGCGAATATCGCGGCGGCCGGCATCGGGGTCGACCACGGCATCACGATGCCGGGCGAGGGCGGCGACAGCGAGCCGCAGCAGTAAAAAGGAGCGTTCCCTTGCAAAAGCCAGAACTACTCTCTCCGGCGGGCGGCCGGGAGCAGCTGGAAGCCGCCGTGCGCTTCGGCGCGGACGCGGTCTACCTGGGCTCCGGGCGGTTCAACATGCGCGCCGCGGCCTCCCTCGGGCCGGACGCGCTTGCCGGCGCGGTCTCCTTCGCGCATGAAAACGGCGTCCGCGTCTATCTCGTGTGCAATACCCTGCCCTCCTGCGAGGAGGCGGACGCGTTGCCGGACTTTTTAAGCGCGGCGCGTTCGGCGGGCGTGGACGCGCTCATCGCCGCCGACCTCGGCGTGATGGCGCTCGCGCGCCGCATCGTTCCGGAAATCCCGCTGCACGTCTCCACCCAGGCGGGGGTCGTCAACCACCTGACCGCGTCCGCGCTCCATGAGCTCGGCGCCTCCCGCGTCGTGCTGGCGCGCGAGCTTTCGCTCGCGGAGATCCGCCGCATCCGGGAGAATACCCCGCCCGGGCTCGAGCTCGAGGCGTTCGTCCACGGCGCGATGTGCATGTCGGTGTCGGGGCGCTGCCTGCTCAGCAGCTACCTCACCGGCCGGGACGCCAACCGCGGCGCCTGCGCGCAGCCCTGCCGCTGGAGCTACCGCCTCGTGGAGGAGAAGCGCCCCGGCCAGTACTTTCCCATCGGGGAGGACGGGCGGGGCAGCTACATCCTCAACGCGAACGACCTGTGCATGATCGAACACGTCGGCGAACTGGCGGAAGCGGGCGTCTCCTCCTTCAAGATCGAGGGGCGCGCAAAATCGTCCTACTACACCGCGTCGGTCACCGCCGCCTACCGGGCGGCGCTCGACACGTGGATGCAGAGGGGGGAGCCTCCGCCCTGGGCCCTCGAAGAGGTGGGGAAGGTGAGCCACCGGCCCTATTCGACCGGCTTCTATTTCGGCGCGCCCGGCCAGAACGCCGCATTCGGCGGTTCCCTGTGCGGCTGGGAGGTGCTCGCGATGGCGGAGGGCTGGTCGGACGGCGTGCTCGAAGTGAGCCTGCGCAACCGCTTTTCACGCGGCGAGGAGGCGGAGCTGCTGCTTCCGCACGAGAGCCCGCGCCCCCTTTCCGTCACGGCGCTCGAGGACGTCGGGGAGGGCGCCGTGGAGACGGCCTGCCACCCGATGCGGCGTTACCGCATCCCCTGCCCGTTTCCCGTGCCGCCCGGCGCTTGGCTGCGCCGGAGGATTACGGGGGAGAACGAGGGGAACGGAATGATTTGACGGCCGTGCCCATCTCCGCACAGGATATCATCAAACGTTTTGCCGGCTTTTTCAAAAGCCGCGGGTGAGGCGAAAGCCGAAGGCTTTCGCCGGGGGCGGAGCCCTTGACCCGGGCCCGCAGGCCCTGCCGTAAGCGATTTTTCTTTGGTTCTTTCTTTTTCAGGAAAAAAGAAAGAATGGGTGAAATACCGCCAAACCATGATTTCAAAGAGAGGTTGAAGGATATGTCCGGACATTCCAAATGGGCAAACATCAAACGCAAAAAGGAAAAGACCGACGGTGCGCGCGCGAAAATCTTTACGAAGATCGGGCGCGAGATCACCGTTGCGGCGCGCGAGGGCGGAGCCGACCCGGCGAACAACTCCAAGCTGGCGACGCTGATTGCGAAGGCGAAGGCGAACAACGTCCCGAACGACAACATCGAGCGCCTGCTCAAAAAGGCGGGGGACAGCAAGGAGGACTACGAGGAGATTACATACGAGGGCTACGGTCCTTCGGGCGTGGCGGTCATCGTGGAAACCCTCACCGACAACCGCAACCGCACGGCGGGCGACCTGCGCCACTACTTCGACAAATGCGGCGGCAACCTCGGCCAGAACGGGAGCGTCTCCTTCCTGTTTGAAAAGAAGGGCGTCATCGTCATCGACAACGAGGAGGGCAAATACGACGAGGAAAAGGTCATGGACGACTGCTTCGAGTGCGGGGCGGCCGACTATGACTACAGCTCCGACGACGTGATCGAGATCTACACCGAGCCCAACGACGTGGCGAAGGTGGCGGGCGCGCTCGAGCAGATGGGCTACACCTACGATTCCGCCGAGGTCGAGTACATTCCGATGACCAAGGTGAAGATCGACGACGAGGAGCTCGCCCAGAAGATGGAGAAGCTGCTCGACATGTTCGACGACAACGACGACGTACAGAACGTCTACCACAACTGGGACCAGCCGGAGGAGCCCGACGAGGACTGACCGGCCCGGAGCGGAAATAACGAAACAGCGGGCGCGGCATCTGCCGCGCCCGCTTTTTTTGCGCGCCGGGAAGGAAAATTCAGGAGGCGGGAAAATCCCGGAATCCCCGGGTCTTTCCCACAATTCGGCCAGATGCTGGGAGCCGCCTTCCAGACCCTGGTTCGCGGCGCGAAATTAGGTGAAAAGCAATAAAAACGCGCCGAAAAATTCAGTGGAAATTATAGTTCCGGAACTTCCGTGCGCATGCTGAACTCCCGAAAAAAATGGGTATACTTATGGCAATCACGGAAGGAGAGAAGCATATGAGCAGTGTCAAACAGCTGGAAAAGGCGGAGGTCGACGGCTTCCTGAGGAACCTCTATCTCGAGGAGCGCAGCGAAAACACCGTCAGCAAATACCGCCGGGATATCGTGCGCTTCGGCCGGTTCCTGGCGGAGGGCCGGGCACTGGACAGGGAGGCGGTGGTGGCCTACAAGCGCTATCTGGTCGGCGAGGGCTATAAGGCGTCCTCCGTCAATTCCATGCTGGCGGCCGTCAACGCCCTGCTGTCCTACCTGGGCCTTCCCGACTGCCGGGTGCGGCTGTTAAAAATCCAGCGTCAGGCGTTCCGGGACCGGTCGCGCGAATTGCAGAAGGCGGACTACCTGCGCCTGCTTGAGACCGCGCGCAGCCGGAAAAAGCCGCGCGCCGAGGCGCTGCTGCAAACCCTGTGCGGCGTCGGGATCCGCGTCAGCGAACTGCCCTTCATCACGAAGGAGGCGGTGCTGGAGGGCCGGGCGGCCATCCGCTGCAAGGGAAAATGCCGGGTCGTGCCCCTGCCCGACCGCCTCCGGCGCATCCTCCTGCGCTACTGTGGGGAGCGGGGGATCACGTCGGGCCCGGTCTTCGTCACCCGCAGCGGCAGGCCCATGCACCGGTCGTCCGTCTGGCGCGCGGTGAAAAGCCTCAGCGCGGACGCAAAGGTGCAGCCGCGGAAGGTCTATCCCCACAACCTGCGCCACCTGTTCGCCTGCACCTATTACCGGCAGAGCCGGGACATCGCCGGGCTGGCGGCCCTTTTGGGCCACGCCAGCACCGAAACCACCCGGATCTATACGGCGACGAACGAGACGGAGTACGCCGGCCTCATCAACCGGCTGGGCCTTGTGCCCTGAGAAAAGGCCCGGGAAACAAAAAAGCAACATAATGCGTATTATGTTGCAAACCGGACCGATAAATGGTCATATCAGGCATAAAACAGCCCCGCCGGCTTTGGACGCGCGCCTGCCAGGGGTATTTGGCCTGCACGAAAGCACATCAGCGGCGAGGAACCGTTGACGCGCATTTTCGGCATACCCCCGGGCGGTCCCAAACGGCGAAAAATCCGGGCCGCCTATTGCGAAGATTGCCATTTTGTTGCATAATAAGGGAAGATTATGTAGCCTAAAATAGAGCGAGGTTTTAAAACTGCAACATAATACGCATTATGTTGCAACCCGGGCCGTATTCCGGGACCGGAGCTTTTCTTTTGCGAAAGGATGGAAGGTCATGAAAGTCAACTACGGCCAATTGGGGACCGAAGCGGAGATCGTCCTGATTCGCCTGAGCCGGGAGGCGGAGGGACAGCCCGCCGGGACGTTGAGTAACGTCTACCTTCCGGAGCCGGTGAGCTTCTACGGGCTTGGGGACCTCTTTTTGGAACTGGACGCGATCTACCGTTACCTCCGGTTTCCCTGCGCGGACAGGGATGTCCGCTATTTCAGCAGCCGCCGCCAGCTCCAGGCGAACCGCCAGCCGGTTCCGCTGGACACCCTCCGGTATGAGCGGCGCCGGGAGCTGGAAACCACCATGCAGGCGCCGTACGATTTCGTCGTGCAGGTGATCTACCGGCAGAACGACAGCTGGCAGGGCTTTCTGACGTGGGTGGGCAGGAACGTGCGCGTCGCCTTCACCAGCGCGCTGCAATTGCTGCGGCTTCTTGCGGAGGCGATGGGGTGCGACGGGAAGGTGCAGATCTTGGACGCCCAGCGGGATGCGGCGCTGGTCGCCGACTGGAGGCAGCAGGATGCGGAGCGCGAGCGGCGCGCCCCGGAACCGGCGCCGCAGGGGGAGGACGCGGACGGCTGAGCCGTCCGGGCGCCTCCTTATTCGCCGCGCGCGTGAAGGTGCTTCCGGCCCCTGCTTCGGCTGGAAAGTTTCGACAGTTCCCGCGCGGCGGCCAAATGCTGGAAACCCGCTCCCGAATGGGGCTTTGAGGGGATAAAACAGGCTAAATTCGACAAAAAGACGCCGAAAATTTCGGCGTCTTTTTTTTGCTGGAAAAGAAAAGCACTTGCATTTTTTATCTGTGGCAAGTATAATAAAGAGGTAAAAGTGGTGAAAAGTGGTTAAAAGTGGAGGAATCGCCACCCAAGTGGCGGACAAGCCCGGAGGGAGGTGATAAAATGCTCACAGGACAGTACACCCACAGCATCGACGCGAAAGGCCGGGTGAACTTCCCCGCGAAGCTGCGCGAGGAGCTGGGCGAGCGTTTTATCATCACGCGCGGGCTCGACAACTGCCTCTTCGTCTACTCGGTGGACGAGTGGGACCAGCTCGCGGCAAAGCTGCACGAGCTGCCCATCAGCAAATCCGCCCCCCTCAACCGGTTCTTCTTCGCGGGAGCCGCTGAGGCGGAGCCGGACAAGCAGGGCAGGGTGCTCCTGCCGGCGCACCTGCGGGAATACGCGGGGCTCGACCGGGACGTCACGATCGCGGGCGTCTCCAACCGCGCCGAGATCTGGGACAGCGAGCGCTGGGAGAAGCAGAACGAGCAGCTTACGGCGGAATCCATCGCGACCGCGATGGACGAGCTGGGGTTCTAGGCGATGGCGGGATTTTCACACCGCCCCGTCCTGCTGGACGAGTGCATCGAGGGCCTGGCCATCCGCCCGGACGGCGTCTATGTCGACGGGACGGCGGGCGGCGCGGGGCACTCCTCCGAAATCGCAAAGCGCCTGACCACCGGACGGCTGGTCGCGCTCGACAAGGACCCCGACGCGGTGAAGGCCGCCTCCGAACGGCTCGCGCCCTATCCCTGCGCCGTCGTCGTGCAGAGCGATTTTTCCCAGATGAACGGCGTGCTCGACCGGCTGGGGATCGACGGGGTGGACGGCATCCTGCTCGATCTGGGAGTTTCCTCCCACCAGCTCGACACCCCCGAGCGGGGCTTTTCCTACATGCACGACGCGCCGCTCGACATGCGCATGTCCCAGTCGGGGCTGAGCGCCTACGACGTGATCAACGGCTATGACTTCAAGGAACTGTGCCGGGTGTTCCGCGATTACGGCGAGGAGAAATTCGCGCCGATGATCGCTAAACATATTTTGCAAACCAGAACGCAGCGCCCCATTGCCACTACCGGAGAACTGGCAACACTGATTAGCGCGTCGATCCCCGCAAGGGCGAGACGCGAGGGCGGGCATCCTGCAAAGCGCGTCTTTCAAGCGGTCCGAATTGAGGTAAACGGGGAACTCTCCAGCCTGTCTGTTTTTCTCGGCGAAACGTTTGAAAGACTCCGCTCCGGCGGGCGCATGGCAATCATCACCTTCCATTCGTTGGAAGACCGCATGGTCAAACAGCGGTATGCGGCGCTTTGCAGGGGCTGCACCTGTCCGCCGGACTTTCCGGTGTGCGTGTGCGGCAACCGGCCCAAAGGGAAACTCGTGAACAAAAAACCCATCGAGGCGGGGGAAGCGGAGCTCGCGGCCAACAGCCGCAGCAAGAGCGCCAAGCTGCGCATCATTGAGAAACTATAGAAGGAGGGAAGGCGCCATGCAGACGCGATACGCCGGGAACGGCAGCGTTGCCTACGATCTGGACCGGTTCCAGCCAAAGCCGCGGATGCGGGTGAAAAGGCCGACCCTGGTCGTGGCGAACCCCGGCGTCAAGGCGCGTGCGCGCCGCCGGACGGCCACCGTGCTGGGCATTGTGGCGGCGGCTGCGGTGGTCGTGGGGATCGTGGTCACGATGCTTTACAGCCGCGCGGTGCTCACCGAGCTGAGCCAGCAGATCGCATCCCAGACCGCCAAGCTCGAAAAGGAGCAGAGCGAATTCACCCGCCTGTCGGCGGAGCTGGACGCCAAAATTTCTCTGCGCAACGTCGAGGACTATGCCACGCAGACGCTCGGCATGCTTCCGATCGACAAAAGCCAGGTCACCTACGTGGACCTGAGCGAGGGGGAAAAGATCGAACTGACAAGCGAATCGCCCAAGCAGTCGCTGTTCGACAAGGTCGAGCTGGCGATCATCAACGTCAAGGAACGGCTTGGCGAGGACTAAAACGGATGGCGCATCCATAAATATAGAGTGGCACGAAAAGCAAGAAGGATTGAGGGAGGGACCGCGTACCCGTCCGTACTTCTTGCTTTCCTCGCATTTTGCGCCCTTTTCGACGGCAATCCCGCCGGTTCGCGGGGCTGCGCGCCCGTAACTTTTGCAAAGGACTGGTATATTAAGATGGCAAAGCCTCCAACCTATCATATGAGAAGCCGGATGATCGTCGTACTGGTGGCGATGATCGTCTTCGGCTTCTGCGTCGTTCTGCACCAGCTCTTCAAGCTGCAGGTCGTCGAGGGCGAGGCCCTCCAGGCGCGCGCGCTCCAGCAGCAGCTGCGCAGCGAGCGCATCGGGGCCAAGCGCGGCACGATCTACGATACCAACGGCAACCCGCTCGCCAAGAGCGCGACCGTCTGGTCGGTGTGCGTCGCGCCGGGGCTGATCGACACCCCCGAAAAGGAGTCGGACGTCACCGCGGCGCTCGAGAAGTTCCTCGAACTCGACAAGGAGTCGATCCAGAAGAAGCTCGCGCTCAAGGGCACCCTCTACCAGGTGGTCAAGACCAAGGTGGAGAAGCCGCAGGCGGATGAGCTGATGACCTTTGTCAGCGAGAACGGCCTTACGGGGCTCATCTTCCTCGAGCAGGACACCCGCCGCTACTACCCCTACGGCAACTTTGCTTCGGCGGTGCTCGGCTTTGCCAACGACGACAACCACGGCGCCTACGGGCTGGAGAGCTACTACGAAAAGGTGCTCGCCGGCACGCCGGGGCGCGTGGTCTCGATGAAAAACAGCCGCGGCGTCGACATGGACCTGCAATATTCGCAGGAGTACGCCGCCAAGGACGGGGATTCCCTCGTGCTGACGATCGACGAGACGATCCAGCACTTCCTAGAAAAGAACCTCGAGATCGCGCTGCCCGAGCACAAGGTGCGCAACCGGGTGACGGGCGTCGTCATGGACGTGAAGACGGGCGCGGTGCTCGCGATGGCCTCCAAGCCCGACTTCGACCCCAACAACCCCTACGAGATCCTCGACGACAAAAAGCGCGAGGAGCTCGAAAACCTCAAGACGGTCGCCACCAAGGAGGAGTACGACCAGGCGCTGAGGGAGGCGTGGTACGCCCAGTGGCGCAACTACGCGATCTCCGACCCCTATGAGCCGGGCTCGGTCTTCAAGATCATCACCGCCTCGGGCGCGCTGGAATGCGGCGCGGTCACCCGGCAGTCGACCTTCTACTGCTCGGGCGCCACGACGGTCAACGGCACCCCCTACCACTGCTGGGTCTGGTCGAGCCGCGGCGAGGGCCACGGCCAGCAGGACCTCGAGCACGCGATCATGAACTCCTGCAACCCGGCGTTCATCGATATCGGCCAGCGCATGGGCGCGCAGAACTTCGCCGAATACTTCTCCAACTTCGGCCTCACCGAGAAGACGGGCATCGACCTGCCCGGCGAGGCGACGAGCATCTACCACGCGCGCTACACCATCAACGACCTCGCCTCCAGCTCCTTCGGCCAGACCTTCAAGGTCACGCCGATCCAGCTGATTACCGCCGCGAGCGCGGCGGTCAACGGCGGCAAGCTGATGCAGCCCTACATCGTCAAGCAGATCGTCGACGCGGAGGGCAACGTCATCTCCAACACCGAGCCGGTCGTCAAGCGGCAGGTCGTCTCGGAGGACATCTCCAGGGAGATCAGCCTCATGCTCGAGCAGGTCGTCGCCAACGGCTCCGGCCGCCAGGCGCAGATCCCCGGCTATCGCGTGGGCGGCAAGACGGGCACCTCCGAGCAGCTCGACAGCCCCAAGCTCAAGTCGGAGGGCCGCACCCCGAATACCCTCTCCTTCTTCGGCTTCGCGCCGGTGGAGGACCCGCAGGTGGCCTGCCTCGTGCTGATCGACGACCCGGACATCTACAACGCCTACGGTTCCACCGTCGCGGCGCCGATCGTCGGCGCGGTGCTGGCGGACACCCTGCCCTACATGGGCATCGAGCCGCAGTACACCGAGGAGGAGCTCGCGAACGTCGCCACTAAGGCGGAATACCTCATCAACCTCGACCTGCACGACGCCCAGTACAAATGCCGCGTCAGCGGGCTGAAATACCGCGTCGTCGGAAACGGCACCAAGGTGCTCCGCCAGATCCCCGAGGTGGGCGAGACGATCCCCGAGGGCGGCACCATCGTCCTCTACACCGAGGAGGAGGGCGCGGGCGACCTCATCCCGGTGCCCGACGTGGTCGGCAAGACGGTCGAGGAGGCCAACCGCTCGATCGTGGGCGCGGGGCTCAACATCTCGATTTCGGGCGAGCAGATCGAGGGCACCCACCAGGTGGTGTCCTCCCAGACGCCCGCCGCGGGCGAGCAGGTGGAGGCCGGGACGGTCGTCACCATTCAGTGCGTTGAAAGCACCGCTCCCGTCACCGAATGACGGCCGGCATCTTTTCCTGAAAGGGGTCCACAACATGCTGCTTTCCAAGCTGCTCGAGGGAGTCGAATACGAGGGCTCCGTCAAGGACTGTGAAATAAAGGGCGTCACCTCCGATTCACGGCAGGTGGAGCCGGGGATGCTCTTCGTGTGCATCCCCGGGACCCGCGCCGACGGGCACGGCTACGCGAAGGGCGCGGTCGAGGCGGGCGCGGCGGCGGTCGTTTGCGAGCGGGACCTGGGGCTTCAAAACCAGATCCTCTGCGCGGACACCCATCTCGCCTACGGCCTGCTCTGCGGCAACTGGTACGGCAACCCCGCGCGGCGGCTGCGCCTCATCGGCGTGACGGGCACCAACGGCAAGACGACGGTCACCTGCATGGTCAAGCACATCCTGGAAACCACGGGCACCCGCGTGGGGCTCATCGGCACCATCCACAACGAGATCGACGACATCGTCCTGCCCGCCAAGCACACCACCCCCGACGCGCTCGCGCTGCACGGGATGCTTTCGCGCATGGCGGACGCGGGGTGCCGGTACGTCGTGATGGAGTGCTCCTCCCACGCGCTCGACCAGCAGCGGCTGGCGGGGCTCCGCTTCGAGGCGGCGGCCTTCACCAACCTGACGCAGGACCACCTCGACTACCACCACGACATGGAAAACTACTACCACGCCAAGAAGAAGCTCTTTTCGATGTGCGGCACCGCCGTCGTCAACGTCGACGACGCCTACGGCCAGCGGCTCGCGGAGGAGATTACCTGCCCGAAGATCACCTTCTCCACCCAGTCGGACGAGGCGGACTACACCGCCAAGGACATCCGCCCCGCGCCCGATTCCAGCCGGTTCATGCTGGTGGGGAAGGGGCAGATCGCGCGGGTGCGCCTGCCGATCCCGGGGGATTTCTCGGTCGCCAACGCGATGACCGCCGCGTGCAGCTGCATCGCGGTAGGGCTCACGGTGGAGGAGGCGGCCGCGGGGCTGTGCAGCTGCAAGGGCGTGGTCGGGCGCATCGAGGTGCTCCCGACCGGCACCCCCTACACCGTCATCCGCGACTACGCCCACAGCCCCGACGGGCTCGAAAAGATCATCACGACGATGCAGAAGTTCGCCGTGGGGCGGGTCGTGACCCTCTTCGGCTGCGCGGGCAACCGCGACCGCACCAAGCGCAAAAAGATGGCGGAGATCGTGGCGCGCCTCTCCGACTTTGTCATCCTCACGTCGGATAACCCGCGCGACGAGGACGAACTGCAGATCATCGAGGACGCGAAGCCCGGCCTGCTCGAGCACCCGGACACCCCGTATGAAATCATCCCCGACCGCTACGCGGCGATCGAGTGGGCGCTCGACCATGCACAGCCGGACGACGTGCTGATCTTGGCGGGCAAGGGCCACGAGGACTACCAGGTGCTGAAGGGGGAGACGATCTGCTTCGACGAAAAACAGATTGTGCTGGATCTGCTGGCAAGACGAAAGGGGTGACGCAATGGAACGCATGACGATCGATGAGATCGCGCGGGCGGTCGGCTGTCCCGGGAGCTATCCCGGCGCGGTCGACGTGATCTCGACCGACTCCCGGAGCCTGCCGGAGGGCTGCCTCTTCGTGGCGCTCGAGGGGGAGCGGTTCGACGGGCACGACTTCATCCCCGCCGCCCTGCGTTCGGGCGCCGCGGCGGCAGTCGCGCACGAGCGGCGCGACTACGGCCCCGGCACCGTGCTCTACGTGAAGAACACCCAGCGTGCGCTGATGGAGATCGCGAAGGCCTACCGCGCCAAATTCTCCATCCGCTGCGTGGGGGTCACCGGAAGCGTCGGCAAGACGACCACCAAGGAGATGATCGCCGACGTGCTCTCCTGCGCCTACCGGACCCTCAAGACGGAGGGCAACCTCAATAACGAGATCGGGCTCCCCAAGACCCTCTTCCGCCTCGACCGCACGACCGAGGCGGCCGTCGTCGAGATGGGGATGCAGGGGCTCGGGGAGATCGCGGCGCTGGCCGACGTGGCAAGGCCGGACGTCGGCGTCATCACGAATATCGGCGTGAGCCATCTGGAGCGGCTCGGCTCCCGCGAAAACATCCTGAAAGCCAAGCTGGAGCTGGCCGACGCGCTGCCCGACGGCGCGCCGCTCCTCCTCTGCGGGGACAACGACCTGCTATCGCGGGTGCGGATCCCCCGCCTCGACGTGCGCTTCTACGGCATTGAAAACCCCGCCTGCGGCCTGCGGGCGAAGGACCTTCGCGAGGGGGCGGGGGAGACCTCCTTCCTCCTCTGCGGCGAATTCGGCGAGCTGCCGGTGACGATCCCCTGCGCGGGGCGGCACAACGTCCTGAACGCGCTCGCGGCCTTTTCCGCCGGGCTGGCGCTGGATATCCCGCCCGAAAAATGCGCGGCGGCGCTGCGTGAATACATGCCCTCCGGCATGCGCCAGAAGGTGGTGCACTGGCGGGGGATCACGGTGGTTGAGGACTGCTACAACGCCTCCCCCGACTCGATGAGGGCCGCGCTCGAGACGCTGGCGGGCCACCCCTGCACGGGCAGGCGGATCGCAGTGCTCGGCGGGATGCTCGAGCTGGGCGCGATCTCGGAGCGGGCGCACAGGGAAATCGGGGCGTTCGCCGCAGAAAAGGGGATCGACCTGCTGCTTGCTTACGGCGGCGATGCGTGCTATTATCGACAGGGCGCGTCGGAGGGGGGCATCCCCGCCGAGCTCTTCGACGATAAGGAGGAGCTGCTCGCGCGCCTGCGGGAGGAGATCCGCCCGGGCGACACCGTATGGGTCAAGGGAAGCCGCGGCATGCGCATGGAGGAGATCCTCGAAGGACTGTATAAGGGAGAAGTTGTGAATGAATAGCGGCATGACCCTCATCCTGATCACGCTGGTCGCGTTTGCCGTCACGGCCCTGCTGGGGTTCGTGATGATTCCCTTCCTGCACAAGCTCAAGTTCGGCCAGACGATCCTCGACATCGGCCCCGCCTGGCACAAGAAGAAGCAGGGCACCCCCACCATGGGCGGCGTCATGTTCATCATCGGCATCACGGCGGCGGTCGTGATCGGGGTCTCGACCCTCTGGCTTTCGCCCGCGGCGCAGGGATATCTTGGCGACCCGCGGGGTAATATAAAGCTGTTTGCGGGGGTCGCGATGGCGCTCGCGTTCGGCGCGGTGGGTTTTCTGGACGACTACATTAAGGTGGTCAAGCACCGCAACCTCGGGCTGACGGCGCGCCAGAAATACCTGATGCAGCTGGTCATCGGGGTCTTCTACCTCGTGATGCTCTACATCGCGGGGGACCGCTCGACGGCGGTCGCGGTTCCCTTTTTCGGCTCGCTGGAGCTCGGGCCCTTCTACTACCTGCTGGCGATGATCATCATCACCGGCTTCGTCAACGCCGTCAACCTCACCGACGGCCTCGACGGGCTCTCCTCGTCGGTCACCTTCGTCTATGCGGTGGCCTTCCTCGTCATCGCGGGGATTCTCCAGTTCGGCCAGGCGAGCGTGATCGCCGCCGCTCTCGCGGGCGGTACGCTCGGCTTCCTCGTCTGGAACTTCTATCCCGCCAAGGTCTTCATGGGGGACACCGGTTCCCTCTTTTTGGGCGGCCTGGTGGTGGCGCTCGCCTTCCAGGTGGGGATGCCGCTGCTGCTCGTCTTCGCGGGGGTCGTCTTCTGGTGCGAGGCCTTTTCGGTCATCATCCAGGTCTGCTACTTTAAAGCCACCCACGGCAAACGGCTCTTCAAGATGAGCCCCATCCACCACCACTTCGAGATGTGCGGATGGAGCGAGGTGAAGATCGTCTCGGTCTTCGCCCTCGTGGGACTCCTCGGCGGCGCGCTGGCCGTCTGGTCGGTGCTCCTGCTGTGACGCGGGGCCCCGGCCGAAATCAATCCAACGGAAAAGAGGTGCTTGCCGATGGAAGCGGCACGGCCTGCGGGGAAAACCCGTAAAAAACGCATCCGGGCAGAGAAGGGCGGCATCGACCTGACCTTCATGTTCCTTGTGCTGATTCTGCTTGCGATCGGGCTGATCATGCTCTTTTCGGCGAGCTACGCATCCGCCTACTACGAGACGGGCAACAGTTTCTATTACATTTCCCGCCAGCTGCTCTTCGCGATCGTCGGCATCATCGGGATGTTCGTCGTCGCCAACATCGACTACCACATCCTGCACCGGTTTGCCTTCCTCATCTACATCGGCACCGTCTTTCTGCTCATCCTCGTGCTCTTTGTCCATACCCGCGAGGACGCGCGCCGGTGGATCCCGCTCGGATTCACGACCTTCCAGCCGTCCGAGCTCGCGAAGTTCGCCGTCGTGCTGATCTTTGCGCACCTCATCTCCACCAACTACGACAAGATGAAGGACCCCAAATACGGCGTCTGGCCGTTTTTGGCGCTGATGGGCATCGTAGTCCTGCTCATGCTGCTCGAACCGCACCTGTCCGGCACCATCCTCATCCTGTCGATCGGCATCATCATGATGTTCGTGGGCGGCACCGACCTGAAATGGTTCATGATCGGCGGCCTGCTGTTGGCGGCGGCGGTCGTCGTCATCGTATTGATACCGGGCGTCATCCCCTACGCGATGAGCCGCATCCAGCACTGGCGCGACCCGTGGATCGACCCGCAGGGCAAGGGCTTCCAGACGATCCAGTCGCTCTACGCGATCGGCTCGGGCGGACTCATGGGCGTCGGGATCGGCAACTCCCGCCAGAAGCACCTCTATCTGCCTGAGCCGCAGAACGACTTCATCTTCTCGGTCGTGTGCGAGGAGCTCGGCTTCATCGGCGCGACGCTCATCATTCTCGTCTTCGTGCTGCTCATCTGGCGCGGCTACGTCATCGCGATGCGCTGCCGCGACCGGTTCGGCTCGATGCTCGCCATCGGCCTCACGACGCAGGTGGGCGTGCAGACGATTTTAAACATCGCCGTCGTCAGCAACACGATCCCCAACACTGGCATCAGCCTGCCCTTCTTCTCATCGGGAGGCACGGCGCTCGTCATGCTCCTGGCGGAGATGGGGGTCATCCTGTCCGTCTCCCGGCAGACCAACCTCGAGAAGGAGTAGCGGCGGCCTGCCCGGCCTAGCGGGCCGGAACCTTAAGAGGAGCCTTCGGCGGAGGAGACATGGCGGCCTGCCCGGCCGGGGACGGGATATGGGATGATTGGGAGGGCTCTGACAACATGAGAATTCTGTTTGCGTGCGGCGGGACGGCGGGGCACATCAACCCCGCGATCGCCGTGGCCAACTTCATCAAGGCCCGCCATCCCGAGGCGGAAATCCTCTTTGCGGGCAACCCCAAGGGGATGGAGGCGCGCCTCGTCCCGAAGGCGGGCTTCGCCTTCGCGCCGATCGAGATCATGGGCTTCCAGAGGAAGCTCACCTGGTTCAACGTCAGGTACAACTTCCGCTCGGTGGGCTGCCTCATGCTCTCGTGGGGCCGCGCGAAAAAGCTCATCCGCGATTTTGCCCCCGACATGATCGTCGGCACGGGCGGCTATGTGAGCGGGCCGATCCTGCGGGAAGGGGCCAAGCTGGGGGTGAAGACGGTCACCCACGAGTCGAACGCCTTCCCCGGCGTGACGACCAAGGTGCTCGCGCGCACGGCGGATAAGGTGCTGATTTCGGTCGAGGAGGCCAAACGATACCTGCCGCGGGGCAGGGAATACATCGTGACCGGCAACCCGGTGCGGGAGGAGATTCTCTTTGCCGACCGGGAGAAGGCGCGCAAAAAGTTCGGCGTGGGGGACCGGGTGTGCATCGTCTCCTTCGGCGGGAGCCTCGGCGCCCGCCGGCTGAACGAGGCGGTCGCGGGGCTGATGGCGTGGGAGCAGAGGCGCGGCGGCGTCTTCCACATCCACGCGACCGGCTCGATTGAAAAGGATCGCTTCCCGCAGATGCTGGCCGCCGCCGGGGTGGACCCCCGCGCCCCCGGCCTCGACATCCGCACCTATATCGACGACATGCCCGACTGCCTCGCGGCGGCGGATCTCGTCATCTCCCGTTCGGGCGCGATGACCCTCTCCGAATTGGAGGCGAGCGGCACCGCGTCGGTGCTCATCCCCTCGCCGAACGTCGCGGAGAACCACCAGTACCACAACGCGATGGTGCTGGCGGAGCACGACGCGGCGGTGGTCATCGAGGAAAAGGACCTGACCCCCGAGCGGCTGAGCGGCCGGGTGGAGGAGCTCTGCCGGGACCCGCAGACTCTGCGGCGGCTGGGCCGCAACGCCCAGGCGATGGCGATCATCGATGCGAACGAACGCATCTATTCGGAAATCATGGCACTTTACAAGGCGTAATTTTCGCCGGGGACGCGAAAGCGTCCCCTTTTACACGTATTTGCCCTTTCACCCGGCGGGACCATGCGGCATAGTATGGTTTTGCAAGGGCTTCCCGTACCCTTGCGAAAAGCGAAAGGGTGCGTGAAGATGCCGAAACTGCTAATTGAAGGTGAAAAAAGGCTGGAGGGTCGGTTGCGGGTCCATGGGGCGAAAAATTCCGTGTTGCCGATTTTGGCGGCGACATTGCTGTCGGGAGACTGTGTGATACATAACTGCCCCCGCCTGACGGATGTCGACGCCGCCTGCAACATCCTCCAGCATCTTGGTTCCGAAACGCGGCGCGAAGGGGACAGCATCCTCGTCGGTGCCGCCGATTCCTGCTGCTGCTGCATCCCAGACGAGCTGATGCGCCGGATGCGCTCGTCGATCGTCTTTCTCGGGGCGATCGTGGCCAAATGCGGCCACGCGCGCATTTCGCTTCCCGGCGGGTGCGAGCTCGGGCCGCGTCCCATCGATCTGCATCTGGCCGCGCTCGAAAAGCTCGGCGTCACGATCGAGGAGGACCACGGCTACCTCAATTGCACGGTGAAGGACCGCCTGCGGGGCGCGAGCATTCCGCTGCCCTTCCCCAGCGTGGGCGCGACCGAAAACATCATGATCGCGGCCTCCCTCGCCGAGGGGGAGACGGTCATCAAAAACGCGGCGCGCGAGCCGGAGATCTCCGATCTGGCGGCCTTCCTCAACGCCTGCGGCGCCAGGGTGCGCACCACGCCGGACGGCGACCTGCACATCACCGGCGTCAAGTCCCTGCACCCCGCCGAGCACAGCGTCATCCCCGACCGGATCGCGGCGGCGACCTACCTGTCCGCGGCGGCCGTCACGGGGGGAGACGTGACGCTTGACGGCGTTTGCACCGAACACCTGGCGGCGGTGCTGCCCTATTTCGAGGAGATGGGCTGCCGGCTGAAAACCGCGCCGGAGGAGATCCGCCTGACCGCCGCGCGCCCGCTGCGCGCGATGAGCATGGTGCGCACGATGCCCTATCCGGGCTTCCCGACCGACGCGCAGTCCCCGCTGATGGCGGCGGCGTGCGTGGCGCAGGGGAGCAGCATCTTTGTGGAGAACATCTTCGAGAGCCGCTATAAGCATGTGCCCGAGCTCATCCGCATGGGCGCGGACATCAAGGTGGAGGGGCGCGTGGCGCTCGTCCACGGGGTGAAGGAGCTGCACAGCGCGACGGTGCACTGCACCGACCTGCGGGGCGGCGCGGCCATCGCGGTGGCGGCGCTGGCGGCCGCGGGGGAGACGGAGCTGTTGGACATCGGCCACATCGACCGCGGATATGAGAACTTCGAGGAGAACCTGCGCGGGATCGGCGCGGCGATCCGCAGGGTCCCCTGACGGGTGGGAAAATTTGCCCCACCGCCGCGATTGCGCGAAACGCCTCCCGCGTGGTATAATAAGCACGTTTCCAGGCACCGCCGCCCGCGCCCGCGGGGGCGGGCACGCGGCTTTCCCTGCCGCGGCCGCATCCCGGCCGTGCGGCGGCCGCGCGGCCAAATCCGCCGGCCGGCCCCTTTCGGGGCGGCCGCGGGAAGTGAAAATCAGGTCCCGCGCGGCGGTTCGACAGGATTTGCAGGCATCCGCGGTGGATACGCGGTATACTGGTATCCGGCCTGCCGGGGACTATGATACACGGAGGACGTCATGAAGCAGAAGCTCCTTTCATTCGGCGGCAGAACGCCCCGCGCGCCCGACCGGGCGCAGGCTGCGGCAGCCGCGGGCGCGCGCCGGCGCAGGAAGCGCACCGGCCGCCAGACGCTCTACTATCTGCTGATCCTGCTTGTCGCGGCGGCGGTCGTGGCCGTACTGTCGCTGACCGTCTTCTTCCGGATCGAAAAGCTCGAGGTCGCCGGCGTCACCAAATACGCCGCGGAGGAGATCCTCGAGGCCAGCGGCGTCAAGGTGGGGGACAACCTCTTCCGGGTGAACGCGCGCAGGGTGGAAAAGAAGCTCACTCAGCAGTTCCCCTATGTCGAGGGGGTGGCCCTCAGGCGGACGCTGCCCGCGACCCTCACCCTTGAGATTGCGCAGGCAAAGCCGCTCGGCGCGGTATCCACGGCGGCGGGCTACGTGGTCATCGGCAAGACGGGCCGTGTGCTGGAGATCGGCGCGGCGTCGGTGCCGCAGGACGTGATGACGGTCACGGGCATGTACCTCTACGACCCCAAGGTGGGCCAAAAGCTGGGCGAGGGCTACACCAAGGAGGAGACGGACGAGGCGGATAAGGAGGCGTACGGCTTCCTGCTGCTCTCCCGGCTGATGGACGCGGTCGAGGAGACCGATTTCGGCGAGGTCTCCCTCGTGGACTTCTCCAACCAGCTCGACATGATGCTCGTCTACGACAACCGCCTGCTGATCGACCTGGGCGGAGGCACCGAGCTGCCCTACAAGCTGCGCTTCGCGAAGAAGGTGATCGAGGACGAGCTGTCCGACACCTTCGAGGGCAGGCTGGACGTGTCGCTCGCGCCCACCACGAACGAGATCTACTCCTGGCCGGGGGACATCCGGCAGGAGCTGGAAAAACGGCGGCTCACCGCCGCCGCGCAGGCCGGGGAGGGGGACAAAAAGCCCACCGTCCATTCGGACAATCCCGACCTCGCGGTCATCCCGGGCACCGCGCCCTCGAGCGGCGCGGAGGCGGCGGGCTCCTCCTCGGAGGAGGCGGCGTCCTCGGCCTCGCCGCAGGACGACCTCTTTGCGACGATCCCGGGCACGGCCCCCTCGTCCGCGCCGGAGGAGTCCTCCGCGGCGCCGTCGGAAGCCGCTCCGGAAAGCTCCCCGCCGGCCTCTCCGGCGGCGTGAGGGAAATATTACATTTTGCCTTGCCGGGCGCGTTTGCTATTGATTTATCAGGCTGAATCTGATAAGATAATATTTAATAGTATATCGAATTGCGCGTTTGGATGATAAGGGTCTTGCAGGATTCCATTTTATAGAATTGCACAGGGGGAACCGCGATGTTAATGAACTTCGACATGGCCAGTGACAGTGAGAACGTTGTCTCGATCAAGGTGGTCGGGGTCGGCGGCGGCGGCGGAAACGCCATCAACCGCATGGTGCAGTCGGGGATGAAGAGTGTGGAATTCATCTCGATCAATACCGATAACCAGGCGCTTCTGCGCTCGCAGGCTACATACAAGCTGCACATCGGGGACAAGCTCACCCGCGGCAAGGGCGCGGGCGGCAACCCCGAAAAGGGCCAGCGGGCCGCCGAGGAGAGCCGCGACGAGATCGCCTCAGCGCTCAAGGGCACCGACATGGTCTTCATCACCGCAGGCATGGGCGGCGGCACCGGGACGGGCGGCGCGCCCGTCGTGGCGGAGGTCGCCCACGAGATGGGGATCCTCACCGTGGGCATCGTCACCAAGCCCTTCAACTTTGAGGGAAAGCACCGCATGGAGCAGGCGGAAATGGGCGTCACCGCGTTGCGCGAGCATGTGGACGCGCTGCTGGTCATCCCCAACGAGCGCCTCAAGCTGATCTCGGAGGAGAAGATCACCCTCCAGAACGCCTTCTCCGCGGCGGACGACGTGCTCAAGCAGGGCGTCCAGTCGATCTCCGACCTTGTGAACATCCCCGGCGTGGTCAACCTCGACTTCGCCGACGTGACCGCGATCATGAAGGACGCGGGCTACGCCCACATGGGCGTGGGCAGCGCCTCGGGCAAGGACAAGGCCCGCGCGGCCGCCGAAGCGGCGATCTCCTCCCCGCTCCTTGAAACCTCGATCAACGGCGCGAAGGGCGTGATCGTCAACATCACCGCCTCCCCCGACATCGATCTGGACGACATCGACGTCGCCTCCTCGATGATCCACGAGGCCGCGCATCCCGACGTCAACCTCATCTGGGGCGCGACCTTCGACGATTCGCTTCAGGATGAGATGAAGGTCACGGTGATCGCCACCGGCTTCGACAGCGACCGCAACTTCACCCTCCCCAACTACAGCTTCAGCAAAAAGACCGACGGCAAGGCGGAGCCCGGCGCTCCCGCGACCGAGACCGGCGGGGACGACGACGATAATTTCTTCGACATTCTGTCAATATTCAATAACAAGAAGAACTGATCTGTAACAGGGAGTATTGCCGGATTGGCAATACTCCCTGTTTTCTCTGCAAAGAACCTGGAAAATGTCATGGGGGGACGCAATATGAACGACAACATGAACCCGATCCTCTATCAGAACCGCGAACTCAGCTGGCTGAAGTTTAACCTGCGCGTGCTCGAACAGGCGTGCGACGGGTCGATCCCGCTGCTCGAGCGGCTGAAGTTTCTCTCGATCTTCGGCAGCAACCTCGACGAGTTCTTCATGATCCGGGTGGGCACCCTGACCGACGCGTCGCTGCTCGATCCGGACGCGATCGACAACAAGTCCCTCATGAGCCCCGCCGAACAGCTCGAGGCGATCTTCGCGGACACCCGCGCGCTGATCGAAAAGAAGGACGCCGCCTACAAACGCCTCTCGGCGGATATGGCGGGGGAGGGGATCGAGCATCTCGACCTCTCGATGCTCACCGAGGAGCAGACCGTCTTTCTGGAAAACTACTTCCGCGGCGAGATCCTGCCGATGCTCTCCCCGCAGATCATTGACAAGCACCATCCCTTCCCCTTCCTTCGCAACAAGGAGACCTACATCTGCACCCAGCTCAAAACCAAGGGGGAGTTCGTCAAGCTGGCGATCATCCCCGTGTCCACCGGGTTCGACCGGATCGTCTACCTGCCGTTCGACAAGAACAAGTTCGTGCTGCTCGAGGAGCTCGTGCTGCGCTACTGCGAGCACATCTTCCAGGGCTATGTCGTCGTGGCCAAGACGATCTTCCGCGTCACCCGCAATGCCGACATCAACGTCGACGAGGCGATGTACGACCACGACATGGACTACCGCAGCGTCATGGAGGAGATGGTCAAGAACCGCCGCAAGCTGATGCCGGTGCGCGTTGAGTTCCAGGGGGAGGCGAGCGAGGCGATCATCGACCAGCTCTGCAAAAAGCTCGAGCTGACCCGCGACCGCGTCTTCTTCAACCTCTCCCCGCTCGACATGGGCTTCGGCTTCGCCCTCTGCTCCAAGATGGAGCGCCGCGGGCTTCCGGGGCTCTTCTACCCGCCGCTCACGCCGCAGGATTCCTCCCTGGTCACGCCCGGCAGGCCGATGATCCCCCAGATCGAGGACCACGACATCCTGCTCTCCTATCCGTTTGAAAGCATGAAGCCGTTCATCTCCCTGCTGCTCGAGGCGGCGGACGACCCGACCGTGCTGTCGATCAAGATGACCCTCTACCGGGTCGCGCGGGAGAGCCAGATCGTCTCGGCGCTCATCAAGGCGGCGGAGAACGGCAAGGAGGTCCACGTCGTCGTCGAGCTGCGCGCGCGGTTCGACGAGGAGAACAACATCATCTGGTCCAAGCGGCTCGAGGAGGCGGGGGTCAACGTCGTCTACGGGCTGGGCGAATACAAGGTCCACTCCAAGCTGCTGGTCATCACCCGCCGGGTGGAGGAAAAGATCTGCTTCATCACCCAGATCGGCACCGGCAACTACAACGAGAGCACCGCGCGGCTCTATACCGACCTCTGCCTGATGACCGCCGACCGTGAGTTCGGCGAGGACGGCACCCGCATCTTCAACGGCATCCTGACCGGCAACCCGGTGGGAGACACCAAATACCTCGTGGCCGCGCCCGTCTCGATGAAGCCGATGGTGCTGCGGTTCATCGAGCAGGAGATCATCGCCGCGCGGGAGGGCCGCCCGGCCGCGATCACCGTCAAGATCAACTCCCTCACCGACAAGGACGTGATCGACAAGCTGATCGAGGCGTCGATGGCGGGGGTCAAAATCCGCATGATCATCCGCGGCATCTGCTGCCTGCGGGTGGGGGTGCCCGGCCATACCGACAACATCGAGGTCGTCAGCATCGTCGGGCGGTTCCTCGAGCATTCGCGCATCTACGTGTTCGGCACGCCCGAGCGCAGCCGGATGTACATCTCCTCCGCCGATTTCATGACGCGCAACATGGAGCGCCGGGTGGAGGTCGCGGCCCCCATCCGGGACGAGAAGCTCAAGGCGCGGATCATGAACCTGCTCGACCTCGAGTTCTCCGACAACGTCAAGGCCAAGCGGCTGCTCTCCGACGGGGAATACGAGCCGGTCAAGAACGACAAGCCCCCGATCGACAGCCAGATCGACCTCTTTAAGCTCGCCTACATGCGCGCGGAGGAGTCGGCGCGGGTGCGCGCCTCCCGCCCGGTGCAGCCGGTGATGCGCCCCGCGCAGCCGCAGGCGGCGCCCGCGGCCCCGGCGGCCCCCAGGCGCGGGCTGTGGGATAAGATCCGCGCCCTGTTCCACAAATGACGGGAGGAAACGCCATGTCCGAATTTATCATACGCCCCTGCAGGCCGTCCGACGCGGAGGGCATCCACGCGCTGCGCGTCATGGAGGGCGTGCGTGAAAACATCCTCGCCCTTCCCTCCGAGCGGCTCGGGTTCTGCGAGGCATACTTAAACGGCCTCGGCCCCGACGACCACCAGTTCGCGGCGGCCGCGCCGCTGCCGGGGGGCGGGGAGAAGATCGTCGGCACCACCGGCCTCCAGGTCTATCCCGGCCGGATGCGCCATTCGGCGGGGTTCGGCATCATGGTCCACCGCGACTGGCAGGGCAGGGGCGTCGGGCGCGCGGTGATGGAGGCGGCGCTCGACGTGGCGGACAACTGGCTCATGCTCACGCGCGTCGAGCTCACCGTGTTCACCGACAACGCCCGCGCCATCGGGCTCTACAAGTCGCTCGGCTTCGAGATCGAGGGCACCAAGCGGATGGGGGCGATCCGGAACGGGGCGTACGCCGACGAATACTACATGGCGCGCCTGCGTCCGCCGCGCGCTTGACAAAACGCGGCAAAAACGGGTAAACTAAAAGCTGGATTTTACGAGGTTGTACGCCCGTAGCGGGCGTACAACTTGCGTCTGGGCGAATTTTCCGCATTACAGAAAGACGGAGGCAGGCAGATGCCAAAAAAACGGACCGCCGATTACGGCAACGAGAGTATTTCCTCCCTCAAGGGCGCCGACCGGGTGCGCAAGCGCCCGGGGGTGATCTTCGGCTCGGACGGGCTGGAGGGCTGCGAGCACGCGATGTTTGAAATCCTCTCCAACTCGATCGACGAGGCGCGCGAGGGGCACGGGGACAAGATCCTCATCACCCGCTACCGCGACCAGTCGATCGAAATCGAGGACTTCGGACGGGGCATCCCGGTGGATTACAACCAGCGGGAGGAGCGCTACAACTGGGAGCTCGTCTTCTGCGAGCTCTACGCGGGCGGCAAATACCAGACCAACGAGGGGGAGAGCTACGAATACTCCCTCGGTCTCAACGGGCTGGGGCTCTGCGCGACCCAGTATTCCTCCGAATACATGGACGTGGAGATCTACCGCGACGGCTTTAAATACTCCCTGCACTTCGAGCACGGGGAGAACGTCGGCGGCCTTCAAAAGGAGGAGACCCGCCGCCGCGCCACCGGCACGAAGATCCGCTGGCGGCCCGACCTCGCGGTCTTCACCGACATCGACATCCCGCTCGAATACTATGCCGACACGATCAAGCGGCAGGCGGTCGTCAACGACGGTGTGACCTTCCTGCTCAGAAACCAGGCGGACTCCGGCTTCGAGGAGACGGAGTTCCGCTATGAAAACGGCATCGTCGACTATGTGGCGGAGCTCGCCGGCGACGGAACGCTCACCCCCATCCAGTTCTGGAAGGCGGAGCGCCGCGGCCGCGACCGGGAGGACAAGCCGGAATACAAGGTGAAGCTGTCGGTGGCCTTCTGCTTTTCCAACCGGGTGAGCCGGTGCGAATACTACCACAACTCGAGCTGGCTCGAGCACGGCGGAAGCCCCGAAAAGGCGGTCAAGCTCGCGTTTACCTACATGATCGACAACTACATCAAAAACGCGGGCAAGTACCAGAAGGGGGAGAGCAAGGTCACCTTCGCGGACGTGGAGGACTGCCTGGTGCTCGTCTCCTCCAATTTCTCCACCCAGACCTCCTATGAGAACCAGACCAAAAAGGCGATCACCAACAAATTTGTCTATGAGGCGATGAACGATTTCCTCCGCCACCAGATGGAGGTCTATTTCATCGAGAACCCCGACGAGGCGGCGCGGATCGCCGAGCAGGTGCTCATCAACAAGCGCAGCCGGGAGAACGCGGAGAAGACCCGCCTCAACCTCAAAAAGAAGCTCGCCGGCACGGTGGATATGTCCAACCGGGTGCAGAAGTTTGTCGACTGCCGCACCAAGGACGTCTCCCGGCGCGAGATTTACATCGTGGAGGGCGATTCGGCGCTCGGCGCCTGCAAGCTCGGCCGGGACAGCGAATTCCAGGCGATCATCCCGGTGCGCGGCAAAATCCTCAACTGCCTCAAGGCGGACTACGACAAGATCTTCAAAAGCGACATCATCGTCGACATCTTCAAGGTGCTCGGCTGCGGCGTGGAGGTCACCACCAAGGCGAACAAGGACTTCTCCTCCTTCGACCTCGACGGCCTGCGCTGGAACAAGATCGTCATCTGCACCGATGCGGACGTCGACGGCTTCCAGATCCGCACGCTGATTCTGACGATGCTCTACCGCCTCGCGCCGACCCTCATCGAGGAGGGCCGCGTCTACATCGCGGAATCCCCCCTCTACGAGATCACGACGAAGGACAAGACCTGGTTCGCCTACACCGAGCAGGAGAAGACGCACGCGCTAGAGGAGATCGGGAACGCGAAATACACGGTCCAGCGCTCCAAGGGACTCGGTGAAAACGAGCCGGACATGATGTGGCTGACGACGATGAACCCCGAAACGCGGCGCCTCATCAAGGTGACCCCCTCCCAGGCGAAGGAGACCTCCGACATGTTCGACCTGCTTTTGGGGGACAATTTGGCGGGGCGCAAGGAGTTCATCGCGGAAAACGGCTACCAGTATCTGGAGCTGGCGGACCTCTCATAAGCGCCCGCGCTCCCGCGGCGGAGGCTGGCGCAAAACAGTATTGAGGTGCAGTGAATGGCAACAAAGAAACCCAAAAAGGAACCGAAAAAACCGGTGAACTCCTCGGCGGTCATCGAGAACGCCGGGGTGATGATTGAGCAGCCGATCGTGACGACGCTCGAGAGCAACTACATGCCCTACGCGATGAGCGTGATCGTCTCGCGCGCGATCCCCGAGATCGACGGCTTCAAGCCCTCCCACCGCAAGCTGCTCTACACGATGTACAAGATGGGGCTGCTTAGCGGCGCGCGGACCAAGTCGGCGAACGTGGTGGGCCAGACGATGAAGCTGAACCCCCACGGCGACCAGGCAATCTATGAAACGATGGTGCGCATGTCGCGCGGGTACGAGGCGCTGCTGCACCCATATGTGGACAGCAAGGGAAACTTCGGCAAGGCGTACAGCCGGGACATGGCCTACGCCGCCAGCCGTTACACCGAGGTCAAGCTCGACGGGATCGCGGCGGAGCTCTTCCGCGACATCGACGAGGACACCGTCGACATGGTCGACAACTACGACAACACCCAGAAGGAGCCGACCCTCTTTCCGGTGACCTTCCCGTCGATCCTCGTCAACTCGAATATCGGCATCGCGGTCGGCATGGCCAGCTCGATCTGCCCCTTCAACCTCGCCGAGGTGTGCGACACGACGATCGCGCTGCTCAAAAACCCCGGCCACGACATCCTCGAGACGCTGCGCGCCCCCGACTTCCCGGGCGGCGGCTACATCGTCTACAACGAGGACGATCTGCGCAAGATCTACGCGACCGGGCGCGGCGGCATCCGGGTGCGCTCCCGCTGGAGCTACGACAAGGCAAACAACTGCGTCGACGTGACCGAGATCCCCCCGACCGCGACGGTCGAGGCGATCATGGACAAGATCGTCGACCTCGTGAAGGGCGGCAAGATCCGCGAGATCGCCGACATGCGCGACGAGACCGACCTCTCCGGCCTCAAGCTCACCCTCGACCTCAAGAGGGGCGCCGACCCCGACGCGCTCATGCGCAAGCTCTTCCGCATCACGCCGCTCGAGGACACCTTCTCCTGCAACTTCAACGTCCTGATCGCCGGGATGCCGCGCGTCTGCGGCGTTAAGGAGCTGATCGAGGAGTGGGCGGCCTTCCGCGAGGGCTGCGTCAAGCGCCGCGTCTATCACCAGCTCGGCAAAAAGAAGGAAAAGCTCCACCTGCTCATGGGACTCAAAAAGATTCTGCTCGACATCGACAAGGCGATCCGGATCGTGCGGGAGACCGCCGAGGAGCGGGAGGTCGTTCCCAACCTGATGATCGGCTTCGGCATCGACGAGGTGCAGGCGGAATATGTGGCGGAGATCAAGCTGCGCCAGCTCAACCGCGAGCACATCCTCAAGCGGGTCGAGGAGACCGACCAGCTCAAAAAGGAGATTGCCGGGATGGAGGAGATCCTCGCGGACCGCAAAAAGGTCCGCGCGATCATCATCGACGAGCTCCGCGCGGTCAGCAAGAAGTACGCGAAGCCCCGGAAGAGCCTCCTCTACTATCCGTCGGGCGAGGACGAGGAGGAGCCTGAGGCGCTGGTTCCCGACTATCCGGTGCACCTCTTCTTTACGAGGGAGGGGTACTTCAAGAAGATCACCCCCCAGTCGCTGCGCATGAGCGGCGAGCAGAAGCTCAAGGAGGGGGACGCCGTCGCCCGCGAGGTGGAGGCGACCAACAACACCGACCTGCTCTTCTTCACCGACCGCCAGCAGGTCTACAAGGCGAAGGCGAGCGACTTCGACGACGGCAAGGCGAGCGTGCTGGGCGATTACATCCCCGCCAAGCTCGGCATGGACGAGGGGGAGAACGCCGTCTACATGGCGGTCACGACCAATTACGCGGGCTATATGCTCTTCTTCTTTGAGAACGGCAAGGCCGCGAAGGTGGACCTCTCGGGCTACGCCACCAAGACAAACCGCAAAAAACTGCTGGGCGCCTATTCCGACGCGTCGCCGCTCGCGGCCTGCTTCCAGATCGAGGGCGGGGAGGACTTCCTGATGACCTCCTCCTCCGGGCGGATGCTGCTGGCCAACGCCGGGGCCGTCTCCTCCAAGACGACCCGCACCACGCAGGGCGTCGCGGTTATGACGCAGAAGAAAAACCACCGTGTCGCCTCGGTGAAGCCGTTCAGCGAAGGGATGCTCGCGAATCCCCACCGGTTCCGCACCAAGACCCTCCCGGCCGCCGGCATGATGCCCCGCGAGGAGGACTACGGAGAGCAGTTGACCTTATAATTGTTTTGGGCTGCCCGCCGAGGGGGATTCTTGGGTTTGCCGCTCATGAAGCGGCGCAGTTTGTCGGTAGTCGGCCGACGGCGACCCCTTAGGCTTTTCCTCCCAGCGGGCGGGAGAGCATTTGTTCGCGCCCCTTCGGGGTGCTTTATAGGTGCCGCCTTCGACGGCGGAGATTGCCGGGTCCCGCCCCGGCGGGCGGCCCCATTTCTTGTGCGGACAAGAAATGGGGGAAAGAAGCCGCAAGGGGCTATGCCCCCTTGACCCCCGCGCCGCCTCCGGTTGGCCTTCGGCCAAAGTCGGCGGCGC
>NZ_JANFZX010000204.1:0-201 GCF_024461615.1 Anaerotruncus sp. DFI.9.16 | reverse complement strand
CCGCCGCGCCGCGGGCGCAATGCCTCTGCCCGAGAGTCTCCGGAACCGTACCGGGGTGCTTCCGGGGGGGCACGGCCGCTTTTGCGTGGCGCGCAGCGCCCACGGGGAGGCGGAAAACAGCGCGGCTACGCCCCGCACGCGCGCGGAGCGCGCGAACGCCCGGAACGGGCGTTGTTTTCCGCCGTGGGTTATGCGAGCCAT
>NZ_JANFZX010000203.1:0-201 GCF_024461615.1 Anaerotruncus sp. DFI.9.16 | reverse complement strand
AAGCCTATCACAGCCCGGAAGCTGGGGGACGATTTTGACAAGGCTGCTGTCCTTGCCCTGCTCACGCGGAACGCCCACAGAGCCGCCGAACAGACCAAAGCCATACCCGAATACCCTGCCGCAGTTAAAAAGCCGTCACAAGGGGAAAAAACCACAAAAACCACCCCGGCAGACAACACCTTGCAGCGCATGGTTGACCGG
>NZ_JANFZX010000202.1:0-201 GCF_024461615.1 Anaerotruncus sp. DFI.9.16 | reverse complement strand
TGAGCCGTGATGACTTTGGCAAAGATGATGACCAACAGCGTGAGAGCAATTCCATATCCAATCAAAAGGCAATGTTGGAGGAGTTCGCCGCACGGCAGGGGTTTACGAACATTGTCCATTTCACGGACGATGGCATTAGCGGCACCTGCTTTGACCGTCCCGGATTTTTGGCAATGATGAAAGAAGTGGAAGCCGGGAATG
>NZ_JANFZX010000201.1:0-202 GCF_024461615.1 Anaerotruncus sp. DFI.9.16 | reverse complement strand
TTCCGCCAGTCCCCTTGAGAAACCCCCGGGAGTACCTTGCCAGTACCCGCAGACTACCGTCACTCCCCACGGGTACACAAGCTGAAGGCTCAATTCAGGTTGCGGACGCACCCAACAACGCACACCGGATGGCTCGCCGGGGACCCGCGGCGGAAAACAACGCCCGTTCCGGGCGTTCGCGCGCTCTGCGCGCGTGCGCGGC
>NZ_JANFZX010000200.1:0-202 GCF_024461615.1 Anaerotruncus sp. DFI.9.16 | reverse complement strand
CGACCGATCCCAAGGGAAACGCCACGCTGTTTTATTACGACGCGGCGGGACGCCTTATCCGGCAGGAAGCGCCGTTTGAAGTGGACGCCCGCGCGGTTTCGCGGTACTTTTATGACGCTGCGGGAAACGTCCTCCGGCAGGAGGTGCTGTGCAGCGCCCCGGGCGAGCCGGAGGCGTGGCGAAAGACCGAATACCGCTACGA
>NZ_JANFZX010000020.1:0-48982 GCF_024461615.1 Anaerotruncus sp. DFI.9.16 | reverse complement strand
GCCCCGCGCAGTGCGCGGGGCCGGCCTTCAGGGGAGGTAAAAGAAATGAAAGATGTCAGCGTGTTTGGAGGGTCACTTTTTTTCGCGCCTGAAGCAGAGGAACCAGTCGAGGCAGTATTTTTCCTCGTCCTGCGACTCCATCCGCTCCTTGGCCACGCCGCAGGAGCCGGCAGTCGGGATGATGACGTCCTGTCCGGAGCGCCAGTTGGCCGGGGTCGCGATCTGCTCGGCGTCCGCCTTCTGGAGCGCGACGACGATCCGTTTGATCTCGTCGAAGTTGCGCCCGGTGGAGGCCGGGTAGTAGAGGATCGTGCGGATGACCGCCTCGGGGTCGATGACGAAGACCGCGCGCACCGCCTGGGTGGTCGAGGAGGAGGGCTGGATCATGCCGTATTTGTTGGCGACCTCCATCTTGATGTCCTCGATGAGCGGGAATTTGACCTCGACGCCCTTCATGCCGTTCCACTCGAGGTCCTGGATCTTGCGCAGCCAGGCGATGTGGGAGTAGAGGGAGTCGACCGAAAGGCCGATCAACTCGGTGTTCAGCGCCTTGAACTCGTCCGCCATCGTCGCGAAGGTCATGAACTCGGTCGTGCAGACGGGGGTGAAGTCCGCCGGGTGGGAGAAGAGGATCACCCATTTGCCCTTGTAATCCTCGGGGAAGTTGATGGGGCCCTGGGTGGTCACCGCCGAGAAGGACGGGGCTTTATCGCCGATGAGGGGCATTGTGTAGGTTTTGGTTTCTTCCATGTTGCATCCTCCTTTATGAGATGTCGTCCGGTTTCTATTCGAATGTGTGGTAGTGATAGGGTTTCAGATATCAGTAACTATTACTGTTTCTGTGTCTAAAGAATACCGCATCCGCGGCATCCTTTCCGTGACAAAGTCACCTTATTCCGTTTTGATTTTGACGCCGCAGGGATGGGCCGGCGAAAAGTCGTATCCCGCCTTGCCCGTGACCGATTCGTAGACCGTCCAGCCGCCCGAGAGGTTGTGGCACTCGTAGCCGTGCTGCATGAGGATGCGGCAGGCGAGGTAGCTGCGCAGCGCGGTGCCGCAGGTGAGATAGACCGGCTTGCCCCGCGGGAACTCGTCGAGATGATCGCGCAGCCCGTCGATCGGCACGTTTTTGAAGCCGTCGATGCGGCCCTGCGCGTATTCCTCCGGCGAGCGGGTGTCGACGAGGGTGACGCTTCCGTCGCGCGGGAGAGCCGCGACCTCGTCCCAGTGGAACTGGCGCACCCTGCCGGCGAGGAGGTTTTCGATCACGAAGCCCGTGATGTTGACCGGGTCCTTCGCGGAGGAGAAGGGCGGCGCGTAGCAGAGCTCGAGCTCCGCCAGATCGGCGGCGGTCATGCCCGCGCGGATGGCGGTCGCCAGCACGTCGCAGCGCTTGTCGACGCCGTCGAAGCCCACGAGCTGGGCGCCGAGGATCTTCCCCGTCCCCCGCTCGAAGACCACCTTCATCTCGAGGTTCCGCGCGCCGGGGTAATAGGTCGCGTGGGAGGTTCCGTGGATGTGCACCTTGTCACAGTCGAGCCCCGCGGCCTTCGCCGCGCGCTCGTTGAGACCGGTC
This sequence comes from Anaerotruncus sp. DFI.9.16, assembly GCF_024461615.1. Classification (NCBI taxonomy): domain Bacteria; kingdom Bacillati; phylum Bacillota; class Clostridia; order Eubacteriales; family Oscillospiraceae; genus Anaerotruncus; species Anaerotruncus sp. DFI.9.16. The sequence goes on along the minus strand of NZ_JANFZX010000020.1, from coordinate 47,406 downwards.
GTCGCGACGGCCATGTCGAAGAGCTTGAGCACCGACGAGCCCTGGGTGCCGCGGTATACGCTGGGGATGCCCGCAAGGTTGTCGGCCGCGATGCGGCCCTGCTTGTTCGCCGGGCCCGCGAGCGGGATGTAGCCGGGCGCGCCCGTCACGAAGTCGGTGATCTCCACCGCGTCCCCCACCGCGTAAATGTCGGGATCGGAGGCGCGCATGTGGGGATCGACGACAATCGCACCGCGCGGGTTGACCGTAAGCCCCGCCTCCTTCGCAAGACGGCCGTCGGGGCGCACCCCGATCGACAGCAGCACGAGGTCGGCGTTCAGGACGCCCCGCTCGAGGGAGACGGTCACACCGCCGTCCGGCGCGGGGGAAAAGGCCTTCACGCCGTTTTGCAGCAGCAGGCGCACCCCCTTGGAGACGAGGTAGCGTTCTACGAAGCTGGCCATGTCGTAGTCGAGCGGGCCGATCACATGGTCCGCCAGCTCGACGACGGTGACCGAAAGCCCCGCCCGCGTGAGATTCTCCGCCATCTCGACGCCGATGTATCCGCCGCCGACCACCACCGCCGTCCTGGGGCGTGCCTCCTCGACGAAGGCGCGGATGCGGTAGGTGTCGGGAACGGTGCGCAGGGTGAAGATCCGCTCGTGTTCGATGCCGGGGATGGGGGGCCGCAGCGGTTCCGCGCCCGGCGAGAGCAGGAGCTTGTCGTAGGCTTCGGTGTAGCTTTCGCCGGTCGCGGCGACGCGGACGGTCACCGTCCTCTTCGCGCGGTCGATCGAGACGACCTCGCAGCCGGTGCGCACGTCGATGTTGAAGCGCTCCTTGAAGCTCTGCGGGGTCTGGAGGGTCAGCGATTTCTTGTCGGTGATCTCGCCGCCGATATAATAGGGCAGCCCGCAGTTCGCATAGGAGATGTATTCGCCGCGCTCAAAAACGACGATCTGCGCCTCTTCGTCCAGCCGGCGCAGCCGCGCCGCGGCCGACGCGCCGCCCGCGACGCCGCCGACGATCAGTACCTTCATTTCGCTCCCCTCCTTTCCGATCAGCCGAGCATGTTCAGGATCGCCTGCTTGCTCTGCACGCCCACGCGGGTGGCGACCGCCTTGCCCTGCTTCATCACGACGAGGGTCGGGATGCTCATGACGCCGAACTGCGCCGCGAGCTCGGGCTGCTCGTCGACGTTCACCTTGCCGACCTTCGCGCGCCCGTCGACCTCCTCCGCCACCTGGTCCACGATCGGGGAAACCATGCGGCAGGGCCCGCACCAGGGCGCCCAGAAGTCCAGGAGCACCGCCTGGTCGGACTGTAAAACCTCTGTGGTGAAATTATCCTTGGTCAAAGTTTTGACTGACATATCATCTGCCTCCTTGTTTTGCGGTTGTTTGGTATGGCTCTATTATATACCTTTTTGGTGTTGTTACGGTGACTAGGTCACACTCCCCCCGGAGGCGCATGGAAAGCGGGCCCGCGGCATATGATTCAGCATGGTACCCAACTTTATCACAAGGGGTGGCAAGATGTATCCCGTCTACGACTATCTCAAAACTGAAACGAAATGCGAGGAGGTGCCCGTCGCCTTCCCGCCCCAGCAGCAGGACCGCCAGCCGGGCATGGAGGCCGTCATGCAGCCCCGGCCGATCTCGGAGAACGCCTGCGCCGCCGGGGGCGGCCGCCTGTGCGACCGGGTCGCGCTCATCACCGGGGGCGACAGCGGCATCGGGCGCGCCGTCGCCTACGCCTTCGCGAAGGAGGGCGCGGACGTGGCGGTCGCCTACCTCTGCGAGGAGCAGGACGCCGCCGAGACGAAGGCCCATGTCGAGGAGCTCGGGCGGCGGTGCCTGCTGCTGCCCGGCGACCTGCGCGACCCCGCCTGCTGCCGCGCCGCCGTCGAGCGGACGGTGGGGTGCTACGGCAAGCTGAACGTTCTCGTCAACAACCACGCCGTCCAGTTCATCCGCCGGAGCATCCTGGACATCACCCGCGAACAGCTCCTCGCCACCTTTGAAACGAACATCCTCTCCTATTTTTATCTCATCCAGGCCGCGCTCCCCCATCTCGGCCGCGGCAGCTCGATCATCAACACCACCTCCGTCACCGCCTACGCGGGCGAGCCGATGCTCATCGATTACAGCGCCACCAAGGGCGCGGTCATGGCGCTCACCCGTTCCCTGTCCCTCTCGCTCGAGGGACAGGGCGTGCGCGTCAACGCCGTCGCCCCCGGCCCCATCTGGACCCCGCTCATCCCCGCCTCCTACTCCGCGCGGGAGGTCCAGACCTTCGGCACCGATACCTCCCGCGTGCCCATGCTGCGCGCCGGACAGCCGTTCGAGGTTGCCTCCAGCTACGTCTTCCTCGCGTCGGACGACGCGAGCTATATGAGCGGCCAGGTCCTGCACCCCAACGGCGGGAAGATCGTCGGGTCCTGAAATCGCGCAAAACCGAAAACGCCCGTTTGGCAACGGGCGTTTTTTTGCATATTTTCCGGCAGCGCGCAAACAATAATCCCATCAAAAATCCGGGAGGTCACGCTATGGAACATCCAACCTTCCTCTACTGTGAGGACTGTAAAAAAATCGCCGCCGTCATCGAGGGCAGCCCGACGCTCGCCTGCTGCGGCGACCCGATGAAGGCGCTGCGCGCCAACACGTCGGACGGCGCCGCCGAAAAGCATGTCCCCGTCGTCAAAAAGCAGGGAAGCACCGTTGAAGTCTGCGTCGGCGACGTGCCGCACCCGATGAGCAGGGAGCACAGCATCGGCTGGGTCTGCCTCGTCACGAAGGAGGGCTGGCAGCTCAAAAAGCTGCCCGTCGACCGCGACCCGGTCGCGAAGTTCGCCCTCTCCGAAGGCGACGCGCCCGAGGCGGCCTACGCCTGGTGCAACCTGCACGGCCTGTGGAAGGCCGACATCCATTAAATCTGCGAGGTGAGAGTATGCCCAGATCCAACTATCCCGGCGGGCTGAACGAAATGCTCAGCTGCGACGATACCGCCAAATCCTATTTCATGTCCCTGCCCGACTACGTGCAGGGGATGATCCAGCAGCGCTGCGGCAACGTCCACAGCATCGACGAGCTGCACCGCTACGCCGAAAACCTCATGGCCGGCGACAAATAAAAAACGGCGGAGGGTGCGCCCTCCGCCGAAAAAGCTACAGTTCTTTGAGCCGCGCGACCACCCGGTCGAGCTGCGCCCGCGGAACGAAGCGCCCCGCGTACTGCATCGCCGTGCCCAACTGCATGCCGCGGAACCGCGCCGCCATCGGGCTGGCCAGCACCTTTGGGTAGGCGCGCTGTATCACCGCGCGCGCGTTCGGATTGGCGAGGATCTCGCCGATCGTGATGCGCCCGTTTCTCAAATCCATTGCTTCACCTCCCCGTTTTGGGGATAGCCCATTGTATGCCGCACGGCGGAAAGGAGTTCCCACCATGCAAAACTATGCCAACGGTCCCGAGATCCCCATGGGGTTCGGCATGGCGCTCGCCGAAAACATGCCCGCCATGGAGTATTTCGCCTCGCTGAGCCACGAGCAGCAGCAGGCCGTCATCGCGCACACCCACCAGATCCGCTCCAAAAAGGAGATGCAGGCCTACGTCCGCAGCCTTGTGGAGCAGCCGCCCTCCTTTTACTAGGAGAACTTTCCAGTTTAGGGGGCTTTCCCCCGTCCATACTATTACCGGAGGTGGCAAACATGCCCGAATGCTTTGAAAATCCGCAGATGCAGCAGTATTTTTCCTCCCTGCCCGTCTATGTTCAGGAGACGATCAAGCAGAGCGCGCCCAAGATTACCAACGAGGACGAGCTCCGCAAGTTCGCGGAAAACCTGATGCAGAGCAACGGATAAAGCCCGAAGGCCCCCCGCCGAAGCGGGGGCCTTCGCTTTTTCCGGGCCGGCCGGCACGCCGAATAACGCATGCCGTCAGCCCGGGGCTTGCTCTTTTCCGCAGCGGGAGGGCGCGGGGGCCTCCTCCTGGCGCCGCAGCTCCCGTTCATAGTCCTCCTGTGTCATGGGGTGGTAGAAGACGAAGCCCTGAACATAGTCGCAGCCCACTTCCCGCAGCCGCCGCACCTGCTCCGGCGTCTCGATCCCCTCCGCCACCGTGTGGATGTGGAACCTGTGCACCAAATCGACGACGCCCTGGATGATGGCCCACTCCCGCTCCTCGTCCGTCCCGTCCTCGAAGAAAAAGCGGTCGATCTTCAGCGTGTCCGCCGGCAGGTCCTTCAGCAGGCTCAGGGAGGAGTAGCCCTTGCCGAAATCGTCGATCGAGCAGGCAAATCCCGCCTGCTTCAGCGCGTTGACCGTCCGGAGGAGCAGGCCGGCGTTGTCGAGGACGATGGACTCGGTGAACTCGATCTCCAACAGCTCCGGAGGGATTTGGAACCTGTCCCGGATCTCCACATAGCGGTCCACGAACCCCTCGTCATAGAACTGCAGCCGGGACACGTTGACGGATACCGGCAGCGCGGACTCCCCCGCGTCCAGCCGGCCGCGCAGCCAGCGGCAGACCTCCTCCATGACGTACTGGTCCAATTGCCCGATCATGAACTTCCGCTCAAAGACCGGGATGAACTGATCGGGCGGGATGACCCGCCCCCCGCTGAGCTTCCAGCGGACCAGCGCCTCGGAGGAGGCGATCCTCCCCGTGCGCAGGTCCACCTTCGGCTGGTAATAGACGACGAACTCCCGGCGCTCGAGGGCGGAAGCCATCCGGCTCTCGATGTCCTTCTCCTCCCACAGCTTACGGCGGATGCTGTCGTTGTAATAGACATAGTTGGGGCTGGTTTTGGTTTTAACCATCTTGCGCGCGAAGCCCGCCCGGTCCATAAGCCCCCCGACGCCGAGCTTTTCGACCACGTCCCCCACGCAGCAGATTCCGCAGCAGGTGGACAGGCTCTGCCGTCCGGGCGAGCTGCGCATATACGCGGTGATCTTCCGGTCGGCCTCCCGCTGGCGCGCGGCCACCTCCTCCTTCCGGTCATACCGCAGCAGCAGCACGAAATTGTCGGCCGAGACCCGGCCGCACAATTCCCGCTCCCGCAGCCCGGCGCGGAGAATCTCCCCATACCGGGCCAGCACCTCGTCGCCGTAGGCGTACCCGAACATGTCGTTGATATACTTGAAATCCACGAAATCCGTACAGACCACGGCGTACCGCTCATTCCCCGCCCGGTCCAGCAGGGTCTGGGCCTTCTCCTTGAAGGCGTCGATCTGGTAGGCCCCGGTCAGCGGATCCCGCTGCGCCAGATCGCTCAGCCGCTGGTTGGTGCTCTCCAGCAGGAGCAGCTTTTTCGAGGCCGCCCAGAAGATGAACAACCAGGTCGCCAGCATGATGCCCAGCATGACGGCGCACGCCGCCAGCAGGGTCTTCGACTGATGGGTGGTATAGGCCTCGGCGGCAAAGACCGTGTCGTTGGCCTGCTCAAAATAGCGTTCGCTCATCGTGAGCAGCGGCCCGCTGTCCTCCGCTCCCGCCCGGTACGCTTCGATGTGGTCCTTCACCTGGACCCACATGCCCTTCAGTTCCTCCAGCTCCCGCCGGTACGCCGCGTCCTTAGGGTTCGGCAGGCCGTATTCCCCGCCCTCTCCGGACAGGTCCGCCAGGATGCCGTCCAGATATTCCACAAGGCCGTCGCTTGGTTGGTCCATCAGCTCCAGCTTCACCAGCCGCTGCGTGGCGCCCCGCACAATGCCCACATAGTTGATCAGCCTGCCATAGCACTGCACCTGTGTGACCGCGTGGACCGTTATGCCGCCCAGCAGCAGCAAAGAAATGAACAAAGAAATAAGGCCGCCCTTTGCGTATCGCCTCACGACGCTCATCCCCCACCGCTTCCGCCGGCCGCTCAGGTCGCGATCGCTGCCGATCCGGCTATCGTTGTTACAGTTAAGCAACATTATACTGTAATCGACGGGAATAAGCAAGTTTTTTGTGACAACGTCATGGATCCTGTGGAAAAACGGCACCCACACGCAAACAATGAGATAAAACAGCCGCCCGGATGGGCGGCTGTTTTAATCACGTGAGCCCGGTCATACGGCCGTTTCTACAAAATGCACGGCGGAATGATCCCAATACCTTCGGTAAACGACGTCATCTTGTTTTCCATGAAAATTCAACTGGTACATCCGGAATGTCACCAGAATATTTTTCGGCTGCCACTGCTCCTCATAGGAATATTGATAGCGCATCCCCAACCGGACCATGACCGCGCCGCTGCGCGGATTGTTCCGGTCGTGCGTAGCGGTAACGTATGGAAGCCCGTCCGCCTTTACACGCTCAATGACAGCCCCGCACGCCTCGGTCACAATACCCCCGTGCCAGAACTCTTTGCGCAGCCCATAACCCAAATCGTGGTGTTCTTCCATGCTGACGTTCACATAACCGATCGGAATGTTGTCACTTTTCAGACAAACGGCGTATTGATAGGCCCGCTCCTGCCTGTAGCGTTCCGCGTACCGCTCCTGCCAGAAGGCCCGCGCTTCATCCATGGACCGTAATGGAAACCACGGCAGAAAACGGTTTACCTCCCCGTCGCTGAAAATGGCAAACAAAGCGGGCAAGTCGTCTTCCGCAAATCTTCTCAGGGTCAGTCGCTCTGTCTCCAACGCGGGGGTGTTTACAGTACGCAAACCACATCACCCCGGATTTTTAATTTCTCGGCCCGCGCCTCATCCGTCCGGCGCGGACGGCCGTCTCTTTATTCCCGCAGCAGGAGACGGTCGAATTCGTGGAAGTTCGGGATGACCTCATACACCTCCGGCATCCGCTCAAACGCCTCCCGCCGCTCCTCCGGGGCGACCGCGATCACCTTCCCCGCGCCCGCCGCCGCTGCCGCGCGAAGCCCCGAGACCGCGTCCTCGAAGACGATGCAGTTCTTCGGCTCGAGCCCGAGCGTCTCGGCGGCCCGCAGGTAGAAGTCCGGCGCCGGCTTCCCGAGGATGGTGCCGTCGTCGTAAACGAGCTTTTCAACGTCGAACCACCGCTCCAGGCGGAAGCTCTCGATATAAAAATCCACGTTGCCCCTGCGGGAAGCGGTCGCGATCGTCCGGGGGATCCCGCGCTCGCGGAGCTCGTCCAGAAGCTCCTCCGCGCCCAGCGCGAGGTGGAAGCGCGCCGCGTCCTCCCGGCAGAGCCGCCGGTAGATCGTCTCCTTTTCCTCGACGTATTCGTCGACCTGCCGCGCGCTCAGAGCCTTCCCGGCGAGATGCTGCATGGTAAAATCGTTGTTGCGCCCGTGCACGCACTCCCGAAACTCCCCGTCGGAAATCTCCTTCCCAAACGCCTCCCGCGCAAAGAGCCGCCACGCCCGCTCCTGCTGCTCCCCGTCGAAAAAGAGCGTCCCGTTAAAATCGAAAATGACTCCCATCATGATATCGGTTCCTCCCAGGCCGGGGAATTCCACCTTCCGCCGGCCGTTTGTAATGTTCAGTTCCAGTATAATGCTCTCGGCCGAAAAATTCCAGCGTTTTGTTACCATATCCGGAAGAAAAGGGCGGAATCCGGAAGAAAAGGGCGGAGCAGCCGCTCCGCCCTTTTCAATCCGGTATTTTTTCCGCCGCGCGGCGCGCCGCCAGCCAGAGGGGCGCCGTCAGCCAGAGCATCGGCAGGTCGCGCGCGAGCAGCTCCCCCCCGCCGACCAGCGCCACCCCCGCGAAGCTCCCGCAGAGGCAGGCCGCGAGCAGGAACGCGAAATCCCGGGGGTCCGCCGCCGGGCGGCGCAGCGCCGGGCGCGCCGCCAAGAGGAGCGCGGCGAGCGAGCAGGCAGCCGCCTTGAGAAGCGCGGTCAGCAGCAGCACGTCGGGGCGTTCCTTCTTCATCCAGAGGTAATCCGTCCACTCGGCGCGCCGCTCGGTGAAGAGGGTCTCCCAGAAGGAAAAATCCGACCAGCGGGTCGGGATCAAATCCTGCGGGACCGCGGGGCGCACGCCCGCCAGCCAGAGGACGGCCGCGGCCGCGGCGACCGCTGCAATCCAGAGCAGCGCCCGCTGGACCGGCCAGTCGCGGCGGGCGCGGGCACGGCCAAAAAAGCGCACGGCAAGCGAACAGGCCGCCGCCAGCGCGGGCAACAGGCAGAAGAAGCGGGCGAGCGCCGCGAGGCCGCCGTACTGCACGATGCGTTCCCCGGGCAGGCCGTGGCGCATGGCGAATTCCTCCGCACGCCCGCGCGGGTTTTCCTCCCCCGAAAGGTCGAGGGTGACGCGGTCGAAGAGGACCTCCGACGCGGGGTCCGCCTCCACGGCGAGGGTGGCCTCCGGCGCGTCGAAGACGCCCCGGACGGTGTAGTCCCGGCCGTTCCAGCGCACCTTCTGCCCCTCGGCGCGCGCGTCCCCGAAAAGGGAGAGCGCCGTCGTCCGGTCGATGAGACAGCCGTTCCCCGCCGCGGGCGCGAGGGAGGGGCGCGCGTCCGGCAGGAGCAGGGCGCTCTCCCCCCACAGCGTGAGAACGGACACGGTGCGTTCCCGGCCGAGCGCGGGGCTTTCGACCGTCTGCCCGTCCTCCTGCCGCCAGAGGGTGAAGGCGAGCGGATGCTCCGTGCGCGCCTCGGCGGCGGCCATCTCCCGGGCTGCGGGGACTCCCGCCGGCGCGCCGCCGATTTGGAGCGCGGCGCGCTCCCCGAGCGGCGCGGCCGCCCCCGCGAAGAGGCAGGCGCCTGCCCAGAGGGCCAGCGCCAGCAGGAGCGCCAGCGGCCCCTCCAGACGGCGCAGGGCGGTGGTCATGTGGCCTCCGGGCGGACGCGGTCGTTTTCACGCACCGTCTTGTTGCCGCCCGTGATGATCCGGTCGTCGGTCGTGAGCGGCCCCTCGACCGCCGCGGTCGTCTCGTTGCGGTCGAGCAGTGTCACGTCGAGCCGCTCGGCGCTCTGCTCCACGCCGAGCACCGACTCGGTCTCCCGCACCGCCAGGACGTAATACTGCTCCCCCTCCTTATGCAGCGCCGATACCGGCACCGTCGTGCGGTACTGCTCCGAACGGGTAGTGGCGGACAGTACCGCCGACATCCCGGCCTCCCCCTTCCCGGCGGGGAGGGAGACCGTCACTTTGGCGTAGCCGTTCTTGTCCGCCAGCGCGGCGATGCTCTCCACCGTGCCGTCCACGCGTTTGTGGCCCGGGAGCTCGAGCTTCACCTTGTCGCCCGGCGAGAGGTACTCCCGCTCGTCGTCGGTGATCTCACAGGTGAAGCGGAAACCCGCTTCCGCACCCGCCAGCAGCAGCGCCGCTTCGTCCGCCGTCCGCTTTCCGGGCGCGACGGAGAGCGCCGTCACCGCGCCGTCGATGGGCGCGCAGATTTCGCCGCCTGCCTCGGAGAGCGCCTGGAGCCGGGAGAGCTCGAGCTGCCGGAGCCGCACGTCGATCCCGAGCGTCGCCGCGCTGTTGTCCGGGTCCTCCAGCTCCAAATCCTCCAGCACGCGCTCCGCGTCCACCTTCGCCCGGTCCTGGTCGCTCAGCGCCTCCTCATAGGCGCGCTGCTTGGCGCGGTAGTCGTCCCGCAGCGCGATATAGGTCGGATCGAGGTCCTCGTCGTCCTCGTCCTCATCCACGTCGTTGTCGTTTTTGTAATCGCGCAGCGCCTGCCGCGCCCGGCGGCGGTCCTCCCCCGCCTGCTGCAGCTTGAGACGGCTGCGCTCCATCGCCATGTCGTAGTCCTCCTGCGCGCGCAGGGCGGACAGTTCGTCCTTCTCCTCCCCCAGCGCGGCCTTCTGCTGCGCCTCCTGGAGCTGGAGCTGGGCGCGCTGGAGCTCGAGCTGCTTTTCCAGCACCTGCCGCGCGAGATCGTCCGCGTCGAGGGTGAACAGCAGGTCTCCCGCTTTCACCTGCTGCCCCTCGCCGACGGCGACGCTCCCCACGAGGATCCCGCCTTCCGCCGTGACCGGGCGCTCCTGCGCCGGTTCGAGCCGGCCGTCCTTCTCCACCGTGTGCGGGATGGCCGCGCGCGCGGGCTTTTCGGTCGTCACCTGCGCGACGGTCAGCGAATCGGCCGCGCGGGAGAGCAGCGTGCAGGCCAGCATGAATACGAGAAAGCCCGCCAGCAGCCGCAGGGCGCGCCGCTGGATGGTGACCGGACGGGAGCGGTCGGTTTTGTATGTAAAGATCGTTTTCAGATTCATCGGTTTCATTCCTTTATGCCCGCGGCAATAATTCCCTGTTCAAGGTAGCTCTGCCCGTAGAGGAAGACGAGGATCGCCGGGATGAGCGCCACCACCGAGGCGGCCAGCGCCAAACCCGCGCGGCCCGTCACGACCTGCGGCAGATAGAGGGAGAGCGGCCAGAGCGCTTTGGTCTTGAGATAGGTCATCGGCGGTTCGATGAGGTTCCAGCAGTCGAGAAAGCCCAGCACCACCGCCGACATCACGCCCCCCGCGCCGAGCGGCAGGCCGATCGACCAGAAGATGCGGAAGCTCCCCGCGCCGTCCAGTTCGGCCGACTCGATGAGCGCCTGCGGGATCCCCCTGAAAAACCGGTACATGATGAACACCGGAAAGGTGGAAAACGCGGCGGGCAGGATGATGCCCGTCAGCGTGTCGAGCAGGTTCAGCCGGTCGAGGACCAGATAGGTGGGCATCATCGTCACCTGGAAGGGCATGAGCATCAGCACGATATAGAGGGTGAACAGCAGGTTTTTGCAGGGGAACTCGTGCCGGGCGAACCCCCACGCGGCGGGCACGCCCACCAGGAGCTGCCCGGCCAGCGTCCCGAGGGTGATCTTCACCGAGTTCCAGAACATGACGAAGAACCCGGGCGAATCGAGCAGCAGCTCCACATAGGGGCGCAGCGTCGGGTAGAGGGGGATGAGGTCCCACCGCGCGAACCCCTCCCCGCCCGAAAGCACGGGCGCGAGGCTCGCAGTGAGTTCCGCCTCCCCCATGAAGGAGCCGCCGACCAGAAAGACGATCGGCAGCCACACCGCCGCCGATAAAACCAGCGGGAGGAGAAGCGGCAGGCTTTGTCGGATTTTACGCATCACAGCCTCCTTGCGCGGATGAAAAGTTGGGGCGGGGCGGGAAACCGCGCCCGGCCCCGCCGGGCGCCCGAGCCGCGAAGCGGCCCGAAAACGGCTTTGCCGTTTGGTTTCCCGCCCCCGCGGCGATGGGCGCGCGGCGGGCGGCTATTCCGCCTCCCACGCGCGCCGCAAAAGCAGGATGAGCAGCAGGATCACGGCCGCCACGAGCACCGCGGCCGCCGCGAGCTTATCCATCGACAGCTCGCGGAACCAGTTGCTGAAGAGGTGCTGGAGCAGGTACATGCTGCTGTGGGGGTAATCCCCCGCCACGAGGTAGGCCTCGCGGAAGACCTTGAAAGAATTGAGAAAGCTCAGCACCGTGATCGTGTAGAGGGAGGGCAGCAGGTTGGGGAGCGTCACCCGCGTGAAGGTCGTCCACGCGCCCGCCCCGTCGATCGCGGCCGCCTCGTAGATGTCGGTCGAGATGTTCGCGAGCCCGGCCATCCAGAGGATGACATCGTAGCCGAGGTTCTTCCAGATGTAGCTGCCCACCAGCACCCAGAAGGCGGCGGAGCTCTGCATCCAGTCGGTCCCCTGCCCGCCGAACGCCGTGATCCAGGAATTGACGAGCCCGTCCGCGTGGAAGAGCGCTTTCCAGATCAGGACGATCGACGCGACGGGGATCGCCATTGGAATGAGGAAGGTGGTCTTGAAGAAACCGGCGCGGCGGGGGTTGCCGTAGAGGATGACCGCCACGAGCAGCGAGAGGGAGATGAGCAGCGGCATGCAGAACGCCACGAACCGCAGCGTGTTGCCCGCCGCGAGGCGGAACGCCCCGTTGGAAAAGACGTCGGCGTAGTTTTTGAGGCCCACGAAGGCGCCGTTCATCGCCCCGGTGAAGGAGCGCCGGACCACCTCGAGGAAGGGGGCGAGCACGAAGACGCCCACCCCCAGAAGACTCGGGAGGATGAAAAGCAGCCCCCGCATCCGGCTGGCCGTACGGCTGTTCACGGCCCTACTCCGCAAGATAGATGTTGAGCTTCTCGCGCAGGGCGGTCACCGCTTCGTCAAGGGTCCGCGTCCCGTCGAAATAGCCCGCCGTCTCGTCGAGCACCATCTGTTTGACCACCTCGTCGGAGGCGGAGGGGGTGTCGAGCGCGGTAATCCAGTTCTCCGCGTTCTCCATGAACGCGTCGGAGGGCCAGGTCACCTGCAGATCCATCGAAATCTCCTCCCCGTCCTCGCCGGTCCAGGAGGAGCCGTAATACATCCCGTCCGGATCGCCCGGATTCGGGTTGACGAAGCCGTTCGAGAAGGCCGCCGCGTTGACCGGCATGCCGTCGTCAAAGTTGTTTTTCTGCACCTGCTCGGACAGGACCAGCCCGAGGAAAGCCTGCGCCATATCCGCCTGCTTGCTCTCCGCGTTGACGCCGAGGATGGTGCGCGGCACAAACACGCCCGAGACCTGGCCGGGCAGCGGGGCGAGCTCTCCGCCGCCGTGTTTGACGATGCAGGCGTCCGGCGCCGCGAGCGCCTTCACCGAGTCGAGGCTTCCGGCCGCCGCGCCGAGCATATCATAGGTCCAGCGCAGACCGTCCCACAGCAGATCGTAGGAGGCGCCGCCGGTATATTCATAGGCAGCCTTGCTCTCCTCCGCCTGCTCGCTGGTGGCGCTGTCGCAAATCCGCTTGAGGTCGGTCAGGAAGGCGCGGAACGCCTCCTCGTCCATCGAGCCGTCCGCCTGGAACCAAGCGGGGGAGCAGACCGGGTAGAAAAGGTCGATCATCGCGGCGGGATGGACAATGCTGAGCGCGCCGCCGTGGATCCCGGGGAACCGCCCCGCCTGCGCGGCCAGCCAGTCGGCAAGCGCGGTTAGATCCTTCGCCCGCGCGGCTTCCTCATCGGCCAGGATGACCGGCACCGAGAAACGCGCGGGCACCGCGTAGATCCTGCCGTCGGCGGTCTTGAAGCTCTCCGCCTCGGCCTTCAGCCATTCGCCCGAGGCGGTCTTGCCGCCGACCGGCTCGGAGAGGTCGAGCAGAACGCCCTTTTCGACATAGCTGTCGATCGGCATGCCGTCGAGCACGAGCAGGTCGGGGCCCTTGCCGGCGAGCAGCTCGTTGGCCAGCGTGCGCAGCGCGTCCGACGCGGTCACCGCGTCGGCGCCCGTCAGCGCCACGTCATAGACCACGTGCACGTCGGGGTTCTGCCGCTGGAAGAGGCCCATCGCCTGGCGGATGGTCTTGTTGTCCCGCAGGGAGAACACCCGCAGCTCCTTGTCGGGCACCGTCGGGGTGTCCGCCGAATAGGTGTAGTTCATGAGCGTCCGGTCCATGCCGTCCGCGTAGAGCAACAGCAGGCTGCCGTCCTCTTTCACGATCAGGTCGGTCAGCCGAAGCGCCGGCATATTGAGGGAACAGAGTTCGCCGTCGATCAGCCGCTCGGTCACCGCGCCGTCGAGCAGGTGCCGGTAGACGCCCGTGCTGTCCGCGAAGTAGACCGCCCCGTTCTCCGGATCGGAGGCGAGCACCCGCTCGTACGACGCCGATTCGGCCATCGTCGCGACTTTCGGGCCGCCATCCTCAGGCTGCTGCCCGGTCGTGGAGAAGGAGCCGGTCTGCTCTCCTGTCGTGAGGTCGTAGAAGGTGACGAGGTCGCCGTCGGTCATCGCCAGCGTGTTCTGGAGGGTCGTATAGGAGATCGAATTGGCAAAGGCCTCCGGGTCATAGAGGTGCTTGCATTCGCCGGTGGCCGGGTCAAACTGCGCGAGGACGAAGGCGCAGTCCGCGATGAGGTCGCCGTTTTCCGCGACCTGCAACCCGCGCGCGCCCAGCGTCCCGTAGTCCATCTGCGCCTCCAGCGTAAAGCCGAGCTCCTCCACGTTCCCCGCCGGGTCCACCTTGACCAGCTTGGAGCTTGGCATCTGCGGGCCCGAGGTCAACCCCTCGTCCCCGTTATCCCCGGCGTCCTCCCCGTCCGTCCCGGCGGCGTCCCCTTCGGGCGCGGGGGCGTCCGAGGACGCGGAGGTCTCCGCGGATTCGGCGGCCGCGGCGGACGCGCCGCCTCCTTTGGCGGCTTCCATCTGCGCCATCAGCGCGTCAAACTCCGCCTGCGTCATCGGCATGTACTGCATGTAGAGGTTGCCCGCCCTGTCCCATGCCGCCGCTTCGACGGTGAGCAGCTCGCCCAGGCCGTCGAGCCAGGGGGTCTCCTCCTGCATCCAGCGCCTGCCGCCGTCCGTCGAGGCGTAGACGTACCACTTGCCGAGCATCATCTCCTTGTCGAGGTTGCACAGCAGCCTGATCGAGCCGTCCTCGGCGCGGTGGACGGCCGCCACATAGCCCACCCCTTCGGGGAGCGCGTATTCCTCTTCGATATAGCGGCCCATCGCCGCCTGCGCGCCCGGGGCGTCGCCGCCCGGCGCGGAGGGGGAATTGTCCCCGCAGGCGGAGAGCGCCAGCATCATGCCCGCGAGCGCCAGCGCGCCCAGCCGTTTCAGTCGCTTTCTCATATGATCGTATCCTCCAAACTGGTTGTTGGTTTTTGCCTACCGCTACTCTATCACTCGAATCTCTAAATTTTCTCCAAAGATTTAAAGGAATTTTCCAGATTCGCGTGCTATACTACAAACAGTAACGGTGGGGGAACCCGCCGCACGGAGGATATCGATATGCGGATTCTGCTCGTAGAGGACGATGTGAAGCTGTGCGAGGCGGTCGCCTTCGCGCTGAACGAGGAGGGGTTCGAGGTCGACGTCTGCCACGACGGCGACGACGGCCTGCGCTGGGCCCGGGAGGGCGCGCACGACCTCATCCTGCTCGACCGGATGCTCCCGGTCATGGACGGCGTCACCGTCCTGCGCAAGCTCCGCTCCGGCGGGATTGCCACCCCCGTCCTGCTCGTCACCGCGCTGGGCAGCATCGGCCAGCGGGTCGAAGGGCTCGACGCGGGCGCGGACGACTACCTCGTCAAGCCGTTCGCCGTGGAGGAGCTGCTCGCGCGGGTGCGCGCCATGTGCCGCCGCCCCCGCCGCTGGGAGAGCTCCGACGTGACCGAATACGGCGACGTCGTCTTCGACGCCGCCAAAAAATCCCTGCGCGGCTCGTCGGGCGGCTGCGCCCTCTCCAAGCGGGAGGCCGCCCTGCTCGAAACCCTGCTCAAGAACCCCGGCCAAACCCTGCCGCGCGCCGTGCTGCTCACCCGGGTATGGGGGCCGGACGCGGGCGTGGAGGACGGCAACCTCGACAACTATATCCACTTCCTGCGCCGCAGGCTCCGCTCGGTCGGTAGCCGCATCCTCATCCAGACGGTGCGCGGCGTCGGCTACCGGTTGGAGGAAGGCGATGTTTAAACGGCTGCGCGTCCGGCTCACCGTCGTGTGCGCCCTCATCACCAGCGTCATCCTTATCGGCATGGCGGTCTCCTCCTTCCAGATCTCCGCCTACCAGCTCCGCCAGCGGGCGGACGAGTCCTTTGCGAGCGATCTCTCCGCCGTCCTCAGCCACCTGGGCAGCCAGCGCGTCCTCGACCACACCTGGCTTTCCCAGACGGAGGCGGGCGGCCTACTGCTTTGCATCGAGGACGCGGGCAGGCCGCTGCTCTACCGTGGAAGCTGGACCGCGCCCTTCCGCCAGGAGGTCTCCGACCGGGTCAAGCAGGCGGCGCTCGACCGCTTCGGCTTCGACGCAAACAAGCCCCCCGACACCCAGCTGCACCCCCGCACCCTCTCCTTCTCCTACGCCGACCCCTCCCTCGGCGCCTGTCACGCCGCCGTCGCGTCGGTGCCGATCCCCGGCGGGTGGGTCTCCCTCGCCCTCGTCAAGCCCAAGGCGCCCGAGCAGGCCCAGACCGCCCGCCTGAGCTGGGCGTTCACCGGGCTTTCGGCCGCCGCCGTGCTGCTGCTCTCCATCTTCTGGTGGTTTTTCGTCAAGTTCGCCATCCGTCCGGTCGAGGAGAGCCGCCGAAGGCAGATGGAGTTCGTCTCGGCGGCCTCCCACGAGCTGCGCGCCCCCCTCGCGGTCATCGGCACGAGCGCGTCGGTCATGCGGCGCGCCTCCCCCGAGCAGGCCGACCGCTTTGCCCAGACGATCTCGCAGGAGTGCTCCCGCATGTCCCGGCTGGTCGACGACATGCTCATGCTCGCCAGCGCCGACAACAGCAGCTGGTCGATCCAGAAGGAGGAGACGGACCTCGAAACCCTCCTGCTCGACGCGGCCGAATGGTTCGAGCCCGCTGCCGCGGAAAAGCAGATCCGCATCTCCGTCTCGCTGCCCGAGGAGACCCTACCCCGCTGCCGCTGCGACCAGCAGCGCATCCGGCAGGTGCTCTCGATCCTGGTGGACAACGCCGTCAGCTACGCCGGAGAGGGCGGCAGGGTCGTGCTCTCCGCCGGGTGGAAACGCGGGTGGTTTTCCATCCGCGTGGCCGACGACGGCCCCGGCATCCCCGACGCGGAAAAGGCGCGCGTCTTCGACCGCTTCTACCGCGCCGACAAGGCCCGCAGCGGCCGCGAGCACTACGGGCTGGGGCTGTCGATCGCGCGGGAGATCGCCGCGCTCCACCGGGGCAGGCTCACAGCCGGCGACACGCCGGGCGGCGGCGCGACCTTCACCCTTTCGCTGCCGGGCGGGAATCCGGAATAAAACAAAGGGCGCACCTTCCGGTGCGCCCTTTGTTTTGGAGAATTAGGAGATTATTTACCCAGGAAAGGGAGGAGAAAGCAATCAGACGGCGGCGTCCGCCGCGGGGATGGCCTCCCGGCGGCTCTGCGCGACCGCTTCGAGGTGCGCGCGCAGCTGCTCGGGCGTGATGTCGACGTGGTCGAGGTCGACCGAAAGCTGTTCGTGGTATTTGGCGTTCACCTGGTCGACGACGTCCTGGTATTCCGAACGGTCCGCGCCGCACCCTCCGAGGAGCAGTCCCCCCGCGATCAGCAGGGCGAGACATCCGAGGATCAGCGAGCACCAGGAGAGGACATGATCTGCAAGCAGTTTTTTCATTCCGGCGGCCTCCTTTCCAGTCACTGTGGCCTTTCTACCTATCATAACGATCCGCGCGGCCAAATTCGGACAGTTTTTGTAAAAAAACCTTCCGAAAAACCGCACAAACTTTTTATCTATATTTTATGAAATCTGCTGGCCCGCCGCGACCGGCTGCCCCACGCAGGCACAGACCTTTTCCACCGCGCGGCGCAGGCGCATGCCGGCCGCCCATTCGGACATCCCCAGGATGCGCGCGATCTCGCAGACCGAGAAGTTCTGCACCGCCGACAGGACGACCAGCTCCCGGTCCTCGAAGCCAAGCCCGCCCAGCTGTTCGAGCAGCGCGGCGCCGCGCCCGTCCACCTCCTCCGCCAGCGCGGAGGAATAGCCGCCAAGTCCCCGGTCGGCCCGCTCGCACATCTTGCACAGGCGGCGCGCCGCCTCGACCGCGAAGGCCCGCTCGTCCGCCGTGCAGGCCGACGCGGCCGTCCGGGTGAACGCCTCCCCCGCCGCGCGGGCGGCGGCTTTGCCGTCCCCAAGCAGGTAGAGGGCCGCACGGTAAAGCTGGGGCAGAAAACGCCCGTAAAGCCGGTCAAACTGCTGTTTGCCCATCGGCTGCCGCTTCATCTTGCGTCCCTCCTTCCGGTTTTCCCGCCTGGTAAATGGTTCTATCTCTTTAACCATATTTCCCATGGATATGGGACACTCTTCAGAGGGAAATTTTTCAAAGCGGACGCAATTCCGGGGCGGGCCTGCGCCCGGTTTGCGCGGCTTCCCCGGCTTCCCGGGAAATACTGTACCGCTGTACTAGTGATATTAGTACTATGATACACCATATTTCCCCGGATGTCAAGCCGGTCGCACAAAATTCCCCTCCGCTCCTTACGGATCAGACAGAAAAAGGAGACTGCCGCAGAGATCGCGGCAGTCTCCTTTTTTCGATGCTTCGGTTCCGGCTTGGGCGGGTCAGACTTTGATGATGTAGCCGGATTTCCTGGGCGCGGCGTCCGGGTGCGGGCAGTCGGCATAGCCGAGCGCAATCGAGCAAACGCTCCGCATGGTTTCGGGCAGGCCCCATTTTTTGAGGAGCGCCTTGCCCTCCTCCGATTCGAACATCTCCTTGCTGCGGTGGATCCAGCAGGACCCGAGCCCGACGGCATAGGCGGCGTTCAGCAGGTTGCCGCCGATCGCCGAGCAGTCCAACTCCCCCTGCGCGTCCTCTTCCGGCGCCATCACGAGCAGAATGGTCGGCGCGCCGTAATAGGGATGCGCGGATGCGTTTCCCATAACCTTTGCGTTCATGGCGTCCAGCGCCGCAACCGTCTCCGCGTCCTGAACGGCGACGATCACCGGGGCCTGCCTGCCGCCGGCGGTAGGCGCGTAGGTGCCGGCTTCCAGAACCGTGTCCAGCTCTTCCGCCGAAATCTGCCGGGACTGGAATTTACGGATCGAACGGCGATTTTTCAACACTTCCAAGGCTTCTTTTTTCATGGCAGACGCTCCTTTGCAGATTGAATTACAGCTGATCTGACAACAATCAATATAGCACCTTTATTTTGTAGTGTCAATAGCTACGATTGACTTCCGCGGGCTGTGGCGGTATACTGTTTTTAGTCGGGCGCAAGGGGGCCGGGAAGCATGAAGATGAATACGCAGTTTACCGTGGCGATCCACACCATGATGCTCATCATGATAAACCCGGACCGGAAAATGACGAGCGAAATGATCTCGGAGAGCACCGGCGCCAACCCCGTTCTCATCCGCCAGATTTTCGGGAAGCTGAAGACCGCCGGCCTGCTGCAGATTTCCACGGGGCGCGGCATAACCAAACTGGCAAAGGCCCCCGATGAAATCAACCTGTGGGACGTCTATACGGCCGTGGAGGGAGACCACGCGGACGAGCTGTTTACCTTTCACCAGAACATCTCCAAGGAATGCCGGGTCGGGTGCTCCTTCAAGGAGATTTTGAATCCCCATGTCGACAAAGCCCTCCGGGCGATGAAAGACGAACTGTCGGCCGTGTCCTTGGAGCAGCTTTTGCGGGAATGGGACGCTATCAAATAGATCCCGCCGTATGTAAACGCCCTCCATTGGGAGGAAGAAAACGACGGGCCCCCCCCCCCCCCCCCCCCCCCCCCCCCCCCCCCCCCCCCCGAAAGGTCCGGTTGGTTCCGTCAGCGCCCGAACTCGGAGAGCTCGAGCCATTTGTTGTGCTCCTGCGCCCAGCGGATGTTCCACTCGTCGGTGAAGAGGAGCAGGTAGCGGTCCTTAAAATCCTGGACCAGCTTGGTGTCGGAGGAGATGTCGAGCTGTTTGGGGTCGAACTCCTCGTTTTCGATCCAGCGGATATACTGGTAGGAGAGCCCGTCGCGGCGGATGTCCACGCCGTACTCGTTTTTGAGGCGGTACTCGAGCACCTCGAACTGGAGCACGCCGACCACGCCGACGATGACCTCCTCCATGCCGGTGTTCGGCTCGTGGAAGATCTGGATGGCGCCCTCCTGGGCGATCTGCGTCGTACCCTTGACGAACTGCTTGCGCTTGAGGGTGTCGGTCTGGCGGATGCGCGCGAAGTGCTCGGGCGCGAAGGTCGGGATGCCCGCGAACTCAAACTTGCGGTTCGCCGTGCAGATCGTGTCCCCGATGGAAAAAACGCCCGGGTCGAACACGCCGATGATGTCCCCCGCGTAGGCCCTGTCGATGATCTCGCGGTCCTGCGCCATCAGCTGCTGGGGCTGGGAGAGCTTGATCTTCCGCTCCCCCTGGACGTGGTAATACTCCTGCGTCTTGTCGAACTCCCCCGAACAGATCCGCATAAACGCCACGCGGTCGCGGTGGGCCTTGTTCATGTTCGCCTGGATTTTGAAGACGAACGCCGAGAAGCCGGGATCGAACGGATCGATCTCCCCCTCGCTGCTCCCGCGCGGCAGGGGCGGCGTGGTCATCTTGAGGAAGTCCTCCAAAAACGGCTCGACGCCGAAATTGGTGAGCGCGGAACCGAAAAACACGGGCGAGAGCTTTCCGTGGCGCACCTCGTCCATATCGAATTCGTAGGAGGCGCCGTCAAGCAGTTCCACGTCGTCCACCAGCGTTTCCCGCAGGCTCTCGCCGAGCATCTCGCCCAGTCGCGCGTCCGACATCGAGAGCTCGACCTTTTCCACCTGACGCACCCCGTTGGCGGTGCCGTCCCCCAAAAAGGAGATGATCTCCCGCTTGTGGCGGTCGTAGACCCCTTTGAATTCCCTGCCGCAGCCGATCGGCCAGTTGACCGGGTAGGTGCGGATGCCCAGCTCCTGTTCGATCTGCTCCATCAGGTCGAACGGGTTGCGCGCCTCCCGGTCCATCTTGTTGACAAAGGTGAAGATCGGGATATCCCGCAGCAGGCAGACCTTGAAGAGCTTGCGCGTCTGCGCCTCGACGCCCTTGGCCGCGTCGATCACCATCACCGCGCTGTCCGCCGCCATCAGCGTGCGGTAGGTGTCCTCCGAGAAGTCCTGGTGTCCCGGCGTGTCGAGGATGTTGATGCAGTAGCCCTCGTAGTTGAACTGCATGACCGACGAGGTCACCGAGATGCCGCGCTGCTTTTCGATCTCCATCCAGTCGCTCACCGCGTGGCGGGCGTTTTTCTTTCCCTTGACCGCGCCCGCGAGCTGGATCGCCCCGCCGTACAGCAGGAACTTTTCCGTCAGCGTGGTCTTACCGGCGTCCGGGTGCGAGATGATCGCAAAGGTCCGCCGCCGTTCAATTTCGTTTCTGATGTCTGCCAATCGAATTCCTCCAAAATCTCCGTATGCTCTAACTTTGTTATATTACCATTTTTGCCCGCCGCGCGCAATACATACCGGGAAATTCCGTGTCTGCCGGCGGACGGCTTCCCCCGCGGCAAAACGCGCGGTGCGAGGTTGCCGGGCGGGCCGGACATGTTGTATAATGGCGGTATCAGACACGAAGGGGGATTCTCATGTTGCAGCAGCTGACCGACCGCGTCTTTTTTTTGCCCTGCGACCCCGCCACCGACCGGCCCTGCCTCGGCTACCTGCGGGGCGACCGGTTTTCGGTGATGATCGACGCGGGCAACTCCCCCGCGCACGCCGCCCTCCTCCTGGAGGAGCTGCGCGGGGCCGGGCTTCCGAGGCCCCGGTTCGTGGCGCTCACCCACTGGCACTGGGACCACACCTTCGGACTTCCGGGGCTCGACGCGGCGGCCGCCGCCTGTTCCCGCACCGGGCGGATGCTCGAACGAATGCTCGGGTGGAAGTGGGACGACGCTTCGATGGCCGAACGGCTGCGCGCCGGCGAGGATATCCTCTTCTGCGACGAGATGATCCGCCGGGAATATCCCGACCGCGGCAAAATCGCCCTGCGGCCCGCCGACCTCCTCTTTGAGGACCGGCTGGACCTCCTCCCCGGCGGATGCTCCTGCCGGCTCCTGCGGGTGGGAGGGCCCCACTCGGACGACTGCGTCACCGCGCTCATCCCCGAAGAGGGCGTGCTTTTCCTTGGGGATGCGTACTGCGAGGACATGCACCACGGGGAACCCCACTATCCCCGCGCGGCCACCGAGCGGCTGATTTCCAGCCTGCGCGCGCTCGACTTCACGGTCGCCGTCGGCGGCCACTGCCCGCCGCTGTCCCGCGCGGACCTCTTCGGCTATCTGGAGGGCGTGGAGAAAAGATGACGATAAAGGGGCCCCTTCCGAACGGAAGGGGCCCCTTTTGATTCGCGGGAAAAATCAGGCGTTCGCCTTCTGGGTGCGCACGCGGCGGATCTCCTCGGTGAAGAGGGGCACGATCTTGCAGACGTCGCCGACCACGCCGTAATCCGCGACCTCGAAGATCGGGGCGGAGGGGTCCTTGTTGATGGCGATGATGATGTCGCTCTCCTCCATGCCGGCGAGATGCTGGATGGCGCCGGAGATGCCGCAGGCGATGTACAGGTTCGGGCGGACGGTCTTGCCCGTCTGGCCGACCTGGCGGTCCTTCTCGACCCAGCCGGCGTCGACGCAGGCGCGGGAGGAGGAGATGGTGCCGCCGAGCTCGTCGGCGAGCTCTTCAAGCAGCTTGAAGTTTTCGGGGCAGCCCATGCCGCGGCCGCCCGAAACGAGCACCTTCGCGTCCTGGATGTCCATCTTCTCGCTGACCTTCTTGATCACCTCGAGGATCTCGACATTCTTGCGGGAGTCGAGGTTCGGGACCTCGAACTTCTCGACCGGGCACTCGGCGCCGTCGATCGGGGAGATGCGCTGCATCACGCCCGGGCGGACCGTCGCCATCTGCGGACGGTGGTCGGGGCAGAGGATCGTCGCCATGATGTTACCGCCGAACGCCGGACGGGTCATCATGAGGTTCTGGGTCTCGGGGTCGATCTCGAGCCCGGTGCAGTCGGCGGTCAGGCCGGTGTGCACGCGCGCGGAGACGCGCGGGGCCATGTCGCGGCCGATCGCGGTCGCGCCGTAGAGGACGACGGCGGGCTTTTTCGCCTGGATGACCTCGTACATCGCCTCGACGTACGGCTCAGTCATATAGGTCTCAAGCGCAGGATCGTCCACAACGATCACGCGGTCGGCGCCGTAGCGCGCGAGCTTTTTGGCAAGGTCGGTCACCTGATGGCCCAGCAGGACCGCGGTCACCTCGTCGCCGAGGTCGGCGGCGAGCTGCTTGCCCTTGCCGATCAGCTCATAGGAAACGCCGGTGATCTTGTTGTCGACCTGCTGTGCGAAGATAAATACGCCTTTATAATCAGAAACAGCCATTTCGTTCACCACTTTCCTCACAGAATGAATTTTTCTTTGAGCCTGTCGACCAGCCAGTTGGCCGACTCCTGCGGGTCGAGGGTCACGACGGTGCCCTTGCCCTTGACGGCCTTGGTGAACGACTTGAAGACCCGCGTCGGGGAACCCTTGAGGCCGATGTTGCCGTCGTCGACCTTGAGGTCGGGACGGGTCCACACCTTGACCTCTTTCTCACGGTAGGCGTCGAAGATGCCGCCCGGGGTCATGTAACGGGGTTCGTTCAGCTCGCTGAGCGCGGTGATCAGGCAGGGCATTTTCGCCTTGAGGATGTGGTAGCGGTCCTCGTACTGCCGCTTGACGATCACATAGCCATCCTCGACCTTGAGGTCCTCGGCATAGCTGATGTTGGCCAGGCCCAGATGCTCCGCGATCTGCGGGCCGACCTGGGCGGTGTCGCCGTCGATCGCCTGGCGGCCGGTGATGATGAGGTCGTACTCGAGGTTCTCGATGGCGGACGCGATGGTCGACGAGGTCGCCCAGGTGTCCGCGCCGCCGAACGCGCGGTCGGTGACGAGGATCGCCTCGTCCGCGCCCATCGCCAGCGCCTCGCGCAGCGCCAGGTCGGCCTGCGGCGGGCCCATCGAAATGACGGTGACATGCGCGCCGTACTGGTCCTTGAGACGCAGCGCGGCCTCGAGGCCGGCCTTGTCGTCCGGGTTGATGATGCTGGGGACGCCTTCACGGATCAGCGTTCCGGTCACCGGATCGAGCTTGACCTCGTTGGTATCCGGGACCTGCTTAATGCAAACGACTACTTTCAATTCCTGCAACTCCCTTCTACTTCAAGAACGATCCGGAAATGACCATACGCTGGACCTCGCTGGTGCCCTCGTAGATCTCCGTGATCTTCGCGTCGCGCATCATGCGCTCCACGGGGTAATCCCTCGTATAGCCGTAACCGCCGAAGAGCTGCACGCACTTGGTGGTGACTTCCATCGCGGTCTCGGCGGCGAACAGCTTGGCCATCGCGGCGTCGACCGAGAAGCGCTTTTTGGTGTCCTTGGCCACCGCGGCGCTGTAGACGAGCAGACGGGCGGCCTCGATCTTGGCCTTCATGTCCGCAAGCTGGAACTGGGTGTTCTGGAACGCCGAGATCGGGCGGCCGAACTGTTTGCGCTCCTTGACGTATTTGACCGTCTCGTCAAACGCGCCCTGCGCGATGCCCAGCGCCTGCGCGGCGATGCCGATGCGGCCGCCGTCGAGGGTGCCCATTGCGATGCCGAAGCCCTTGCCCTCCTGTCCGAGGAGGTTCTCCTTCGGGACGATGCAGTTTTCAAAGATCAATTCGCAGGTGGAGGAGCCGCGGATACCCATCTTGAGCTCCTTCTTGCCGATCGAGAAGCCGGGGAACTCCTTTTCGACTATGAACGCCGAAATGCCGTGGTTGCCCTTGGATTTATCGGTCATCGCGAAGATGACGTACACGTCCGCCTGGCCGGCGTTGGTGATGAAGATCTTGGAGCCGTTGAGCACATAGTGGTCGCCGTCGAGCACCGCCTTGGTCTGCTGGCCGGAGGCGTCGGTGCCGGCGCCCGGCTCGGTGAGGCCGAACGCGCCGAGCTTTTTACCCTGCGCCATCGGGACGAGGTATTTTTCGATCTGCGCGGGGGTTCCGTACTTTTTGATCGGGTCGCAGCCGAGCGAGGTGTGCGCCGACACGATGACGCCCGTCGTGGCGCAGACCTTCGACAGCTCCTCGACGCACATCGCGTAGGTCAGCGTGTCGCAGCCCTGGCCGCCCAGCTCCTTCGGGAACGGGATGCCCATAAAACCGAATTTCTGCATC
The DNA here is from genome assembly GCF_024461615.1 of Anaerotruncus sp. DFI.9.16. Taxonomy (NCBI): domain Bacteria; kingdom Bacillati; phylum Bacillota; class Clostridia; order Eubacteriales; family Oscillospiraceae; genus Anaerotruncus; species Anaerotruncus sp. DFI.9.16. The sequence continues at coordinate 22,911 of NZ_JANFZX010000020.1, read as the reverse complement.
TTCGCGACCGTCTCGGCCGGGAAGCGCTCTTCCTCATCCACTTCCTGAGCAAGGGGCTTCACTTCCTTTTCCGCGAAGTCACGGAAAAGCTGTCTTGCCATCTCCTGCTCTTTGCTGAGTACGAAGTCCATGCAAGTTCCTCCCTAATATGTTTATATTTCCTGCGAAAGCTGCCCGCGCCAAGCCGCGCGGCACATTGGATGCGCCGCGCGGCCTGCGGAGCGGGAGCGGATTTACCTGGAGTAGTCGTAGAAGCCCTTGCCGGTCTTGCGGCCGAGCGTGCCGCCGCGGACCATCTTGCGGAGCAGCGGATGCGGGCGGTATTTCGGATCGCCGAACTCGTTGTAGAGCACTTCCATGATCGCGAGGCAGACATCCAGGCCGATCAGGTCGCCGAGCGCGAGCGGGCCCATCGGGTGGTTCGCGCCGAGCTGCATGGCGGAGTCGATGCCCTCGACCGACGCGACGCCCTCGGCGTAGATGCCGATCGCCTCGTTGATCATCGGGATGAGGATGCGGTTGACGACGAAGCCGGGGGCCTCCTTGACTTCAACCGGGGTCTTGCCGATCTCCTTGGAGATGGCGACAATCTTTTCAACCGTCTCGGGAGCGGTGTGCAGGCCGGCGGTGACCTCGACCAGCTTCATGACGGGCGCGGGGTTGAAGAAGTGCATGCCCACGATCGCGCGGTCAAGCCCCTGGGACATCTCGGTCAGGGAGAGGGAGGAGGTGTTGGACGCGAAGATCGCGTCCTTCTTGCAGATCGTCTGCAGCTTCGCGAAGAGCTCCTTCTTGAGGTCCATCTTCTCGAGCGCCGCCTCGACGACCAGGTCGCAGTCGGCCACCTTGTCGTTGAGCCCGGTGGTGATCTTCGCCAGGATCGCGTCCGCCTTCTCCTGCTCCATCTTGCCCTTGGAGACGAGCTTGGTGAGGGATTTCTCGATCTTCTTCTTGCCGCCCGCGGCAAATTCCTCGGTGATGTCGCAGAGCACGACCTCGTAGCCATCAGTGACCGCGAATGCCTGCGCGATGCCGGAACCCATCGTTCCCGCGCCGATAACGCCAACTTTCATTTCAGTTACCTCCATATGTAAATATCAGGATTACATTACCTGTTCTCGAACGGGGCGGGCTTCTCCTTCGCCACAAACGCCTTCATCGCGTTTTGCTGGTCCTGCGTCTCGAAGCAGCTGCCGAACAGCTCCTCCTCGATCGCGATCCCCTCGTCGATCGAGACCTGCAGGCCGTCGTTGATCGCCTTCTTGGTGGCGCGCACCGCGATCGGCGCGTTGCGGGCGATCTTCTCGGCCAGCTTCATCGCCTCGTCCATCAGGCTTTCCAGCGGGACGACGTAGTTGACGAGCCCGAGCGCGAGCGCCTCGGGAGCCTTCACCTTGCTCGTGGTGTAGAGAAGCTCCTTGGCCTTGCCCACGCCGATCGTGCGGGCCAGCCGCTGGGTGCCGCCGAAGCCGGCGGTGATGCCGAGCGAAACCTCCGGCTGTGCGAACACCGCGTTCTCCGAAGCGATGCGGATGTCGCAGCTCATGGCCAGCTCGCAGCCGCCGCCGAGCGCGAAGCCGTTGACCGCCGCGATGACCGGCACGGGCAGCGTCTCAATCTTGCGGAAGATGTCGTTGCCCTTCTTGCCGAACGCCTTGCCCTCGGCCTTGGTGAGCCCGGACATCTCGGCGATGTCCGCGCCCGCGACGAACGCCTTCTCCCCCGCGCCGGTGATGATGACGCAGCGGGTCGCGTCCACGTCGATCGCGTCGACGACCTTCTCGAGATCGCCGAGCACCTCGCTGTTCAGCGCGTTGAGCGCCTTGGGCTTGTCGATGGTGACCACGCCGACGAAGCCCCTCTGTTCGTAGGTGACGTAACTCAAGTTTTTGCCTCCGTTCCTGTGTGTATTTTCGCTTTTGCACAGCTTTCAGGCACCCGGAGACCCGGATGCCTGAAACTGATTTTCCCTGTTACTGGATATTTTCGACAACCGTCGAGCAGCCCATGCCGCCGCCGATGCAGAGGGTCGCGAGCCCCAGCTTGGAGCCGCGCTTCTTCATCTCGTGCAGCAGGGTGACGAGGATGCGGCAGCCGGAGGCGCCCACCGGGTGGCCCAGCGCGAGCGCGCCGCCGTTGACGTTGACCTTGGAGGCGTCCCAGCCGAGCTCGATGCCCACGGCCAGCGACTGCGCGGCAAACGCCTCGTTCGCCTCGATGAGGTCCATCTGGTCGATCGTGAGGCCGGTCTTGTCAAACAGCTTCTTGGTGGAGAAGGCGGGTCCGATGCCCATGATGGAGGGATCGACGCCCGCGGTCGCGCCGGCGACCCATTTGGCCATCGGCTTGATGCCGAGCTCCTTGGCCTTGTCGGCGCTCATGACGACGATCGCGGCGGCGCCGTCGTTGATGCCCGAGGCGTTGGCGGCGGTCACCGTGCCGCCCTCCTTAAAGGCCGGGCGCAGCTTGGCGATGCCCTCGGCGGTCACGCCGTCGCGGGGGAACTCGTCGGTGTCGAAGAGGACGGTCTCCTTCTTGACCTTGATGGGGACCGGGACGATCTCGTCCTTGAACCTGCCGGCCTTGCGGGCGGCCTCGCACTTCTGCTGGCTGGACGCGGCGAACTCGTCCTGCATCTCGCGGGTGATGCCATATTTCTCGGCGACGTTCTCCGCGGTGATGCCCATATGGTAGTTATTGAAAGCGTCCCAGAGGGAGTCCTTGATCATGCAGTCGATCAGCTTGCCGTCGTTCATGCGGTAGCCGTAGCGCGCCTTGTCGAGCGCGAAGGGGGTCGCGGACATGTTCTCCATGCCGCCGGCGACGATGATGTCCGCCTCGCCAGAAGCGATCATCGCGGCCGCGAGGTTGACGCACTTGAGGCCGGAGCCGCAGACGATGTTCAGCGTCTGCGCGGGGACCTCGATGGGAAGGCCGGCCTTGAGGGCGGCCTGGCGCGCGACGTTCTGGCCCTGCGCGGCCTGAAGCACGCAGCCCATAAAGACTTCGTCAACCTGCTCGGGTTTCACGCCCGCGCGGTTGAGGGCTTCCTTGATCACGATAGCACCGAGCTGCGCGGCGGGGACACCCGTGAGGGAACCGCCCATTTTGCCGATTGCGGTGCGGCAGGCACCGGCCAATACGATTTCCTTTGACATGTTGACGCCTCCGATTTTTCTTGAAATTCTCAGGTTTGGGGCCGGACCGGCCCTTCGATTATCAGTATACTACAAGGGTTTTGAAATTGCTATATTTTTAACAAACTTTTCACGATTTTTATGAGTTTGTCTAAATCTCCCCCCTCGCCCGAAACCGCTTTTATGCACTTTTGAAACAAACGGCCCAAAGGCCCCTGTCCATGCGGGTTTGAAAGGGAAATTCAGGTCATTCCCTGCGCTTAAAAAGCGTGAGCTCCACCGTGTCGGCGCCGATCTCCAGCCTACGGCAGTCGACCATCTGCCCGATCAGGTGCAGCTCGCTGTCCTGTCCCAGCCCGCTCACCCCCGCGAGCTGCCAGAAGAACTCCTCGAGCCCCTCGTTTTTCTCCGCCTGGTTGAGGAAGCGGTCGAGGTCGTTCACCTTCTTGCGCTCCGCCGGGTCGTACCGGCTTTTGAGCGAGAGCTCGTAGCCGTCCTCCAGCTTGCGCAAATCCATCCGCACCCCATCCGAGCCGACGCTGAAAAAGAACACGATCAGCTCGTCGATCACTTTCGTCATCTTTCTTGCCGTGGCCTCCATATCGATTCCCCCCGTTATTCCCGGTCCCGGCGCAGCGCCTCGATGAGCGGTACCAGCACGATGCACACGAGCCCCGCCGAAAAACCGTTGTTGTAGAGATTGAGCCCCCCGTGCAGGAAGCCGGTGTTGAGCACCACCGAGGCATGGATCACGCCCGCGGCGATCCCCCATTGCCAGCCGAACTGCCCCGCGATGGGGGCGAGCCCCGTCGCAAAGAGGGCCGCCAGCAAAACGTTGGGCTCGTTCAGCGACCACACCATAAAGAAGGAGCTGATCACCACGCCGAGCACGACGGGGATGATGTTCTTGAGATGCTTGCCGAACGCGCCGAACCCGCAGATCGTAAAGATGCCGCCGATGGTCGGCCCGTTGAGGTCGCCGCCCACCACCAGCACGTAAACGGTGGCGGCCGCGCCGATGATTCCCATGTTGATGAGCGTCACGGGCAGTCCGTCGAGCTGGACGAAGTCGGCCACGAGGCGGCCCGAATGGCGGGTGATGCGCGCGACGTCCCGGAAGCTGCGTCCGTTCCACCAGAAGCCCGCCAGCGCCATCAGGGCGAACAGACCGAACAGAAAAGCGGCGAGCGGCAGGTTGTTGCCGGTGCTCCACGCGAGGCGCGCCTCGAAGGTGTGCCCGAAGGATTTAAAAAAGGAGGCGAGCACCATGCCGATCAGCCCCGCCGTAAAGCCGACGTTATAGAGGTTATAGCCCTGGTGCACCCGCAGTGTGAAGGAGGCGACGGCGGGCAGCAGAAAGCCGACGGCCACGCCGATGCCGACCCCGAGCAGGTACCAGAGCAGCTTGTCCCGTTCGCGGCCGACGGTGACGATCTCCGAGACCACGGGCGCGAGCGCCGTGCCGAAGAGGGAGATGTAGACGTAGCGGCCGAAATGCTCCCGCTTATAGCGGGAATAGAGCCATCCGCCGAAAATGATCGGGAAGATGTTCCAGACGTCCTTGCCGAATAGGGAGAACCCGGCCATCAAAAAGAGGCTCGCCACGCTGATGCCCGAAAAGTTCATCCGGACGGCTCGCAGGATGCCGATCGACAGCAGCGTCACCAGGCCCGCGTTGACAAACGCGGCCCCCATGCCGCCGACGCTGATCGAATCGGTGATCAGCCCCGCCTGGGTGCGGATGATCTTCCAGATGCCCGAAACGACGCCCGCGGGCGTGTCCCACAGCAGCCCGAAGCCGATCAGCGCCAGTGCGAAGGCGGTCATCGCCCAAAAGAGATAGCGTCCCTGCCGCTCCGGGCGATAGGTCAGCAATCGGTCCAAACCCTTCTCCCTCCATCTCCGGTGTCTCAGCTCATTTTAACATACGCGTGCCGGTGGAAAGGCGAATATTCTGTAAATTTTCACGTCCGCCGGACGAATTCCGCCCGGCATCGCGGGCAGGTGATGCAGATCTTCCCCTTCCCGCGCGGCACACGCACCTTCTGCCCGCAGGAGGGGCAGCGGAAACGCCGGTGGGCCCGCGCGTCCCGCAGGGCGTCCGCCCAGGAGGAAAAGCGGCGCGCCAGCGGCCGCCACAGCGCCATAAAACGCCGGTTCTCCTCATAGCGGCGCCCCGCGTCCCGCGAGAAAAAACGCAGGAAAAAGACCGCCAGCAGCACAAATGCCAGCGTCCAGAAGAGCCGAAACCCCGTCGCGCGGCGTAGGGCCATCGAAACCGCCGCGCCGGCCAGCAGCGCCCAGCCCAGTCCGTCGATCCCCCGCCTGCCCGGCATCATCCGCCGAAACCAGTCCATCCGGTGATCATCCTTTCCGAAGTAATCCTATTTTGCAGTGTAACATGTCCCGGCTTTCGTTGCAAGGACCGCCCGGCGGATGAAAAATGCGTCCTTTCCAGAATTTCGATCATAAGCTCTGGCCTTTTTTATAAAGATATGGTAATATTATGACAGCTGTTTTGTCCGGACCGCGGTCCGGACGTTTTCCTGGAGGGAGGAATTCCGATGAACGATCTGGAGACGCGCGCCGCCGAATTCGTGCGCGGCGTCTGGCACGACTACCTGGAGGCCCGCGATTATTCCGGGATCATCCGGTCTTTTGACGAGGAGGTCACCTGGATCGGCACCGGCGAGGGGGAGCTCTGCCTCAGCCTCGGCGACGCCGTACGGATGCTCGGCGCGGAGTCCCAGGAGTGGAGCGGGCATTTTTCCATCGTCGGCGAGGATTACCGCGCCCGGCAGCTCTCCGACGATCTCTTCCTCACCTTCGGCACCATCCGCGCGCGGGAGGAGAGCGGCGGGCAGGACCGCGTCGTCGCGGACCTCAACACCCGGTTTTCGGGGGTCTGCCGCCTGCAGGACGGAAATTTCTCCGTGCTGCACCTGCACCACTCGGTCCCCGACCGCTACCAGCGGGAGGGCGAGTTCTTCACCAAGAGCCTCACCGAGCAGAGCAACGCCCTGCTCAAGAAGAAGATCGCGGAAAAAACCGCCGAGCTAGAACGGCTCAACGACGAGCGCAGGGCCGACGAGACCCGCTACCGCTTCGCGCTCGAGGCCACGAGCGACCTTGTGTTTGAATACAACGCCTCCAACGGGCTGGTCACCGCCAACAGCGCCCTTTACCTCGGCGGCAAGAACCCGGCGGGGTTCCTGCCGGACGACGATTTCCCCCACGTGTACCCCGAGGACCGCGACCGCCTCCGCGAAAGCCTGTCGTCCGAGCGGGTCCGCCAGGCCTTCGACGATGGGGAGACCGCCCTCTCGGCCGAATACCGCACCCTCGACGGCGAAGGGCACTACACCTGGGTGCGCATCACCCTCGTCCCCATCCGCGGCTCCGACGGGAAGTACCGTCGGCTGATCGGCAGCATCAAGGACATCGACCGGGACAAGCGCCGGGAGCAGGAGTTCAAGGACCAGTCGCGCCGCGATCCGCTGACCGGGCTCTACAACAGGCGCTACACCGAGGTCATGGTCAACCGCTTCCTCGAAAAGAGCGGCCCCGCCGCCTCGGGCGCCCTCTTCATCATCGACATCGACGACTTCAAGGCGGTCAACGACCACCTCGGCCACCTGCTCGGCGACGCCGTGCTGCGCGACGTCTCGGAGCGGATCACCCAGCTGTTCCGGTCCACCGACATCGTCGGGCGGATCGGCGGGGACGAGTTCGTCGTCTTCCTCAAGGGCGCGGACGACGAGGAGGTCATCGGCGAAAAGGCCGGGGCGGTCCTCAACGCCTTCCGCAGCACCCTCGCCGGGCACAACGCCGGGCACGCGATCTCGGGCAGCATCGGCATCGCCCTCTGCCCGCGCGACGGCGGCGACTACCGCGCCCTCTTCGAGAAGGCGGACAGCGCCCTTTACAGCGCCAAAAAGCTCGGCAAGGACCGCTGCCAGTTCTACGACGGCGGCGGCGACCCCTTCCTCCCGTCCGGCACGCGGCGCGGGAGGGAACCGGACGCCGGGCGCAAATCCTTCACCGAGCATATCGCGGAATACATCTTCCAAATCCTCTACGATTCGGACGACATCAACAAGGCGGTAAACGCGATTCTCGCGATCGTGGGGCGGCATTTCGACGTGAGCCGCGCCTACATATTCGAGGACACCGAGGACGGGCTCGCCTGTAACAACACCTTTGAATGGTGCAACGAGGGCGTCTCCCCCCAGATTGACAACCTTCAGCAGGTCCCCTATTCCCTGATCGGCGACTATGCCGCCAACTTCAATGAGGACGGCGTCTTCTACTGCGACGACATCTCCCGGCTCACCGTGAAGGGGCTCCACGACACCCTCGCGGTCCAGAATATCCATTCGATGCTCCAATGCGCCCTCAAAAACGACGGCGTGTTTTCGGGGTACGTCGGCTTCGACGAATGCAGCGCCCAGCGATTCTGGACGCAGGAGGAGATCGATACCCTCACCTTCATCTCCAAAATCCTCAGCACCTTCCTGATCAAATGGCGCACGCAGGAAAAGCTGGCCGAGTCCTTCCGGGTCACCCGCGCGGTGCTCGACCACCAGAACCTGTGGACTTACGTCATCGGCGGGGACCACCGGCTGCTCTACATCAACCGGAAGACCCTCGAACTGGTGCCCGGAGCGGAGGTCGGCGCGTGCTGCTACGAGGCCTTCTGGGGAAACCGTGCGCCCTGCCCGCAATGCCCGATGCGCGAGATGGACCGCACCGGCGCGGGAAGCTGCACGATGGAGCTCCACAACACCAAGCTGTCCGTATGGACGAGCGCCACCGCCTCGCGCATGACCTGGGTCGACGGGCAGAGCGTCTGCCTCATGTCCTGCGTGGACATCACCGCCTACAAGGAGGCCGGCCGCTCCTGAGCGGAAACCGGTATCAAAAAGGGACGCCCGCGGGCGTCCCTTTTCTGTCATGCCTGTTTTTTGCGCGCCCGGCGGAGCAGGTCGGCCAGCGTCAGGTCGGACGGGGCGTGCTCCCGGAAACCCTCCCCCGAAATCTCTCCCGCGTCCCCCACGATCACGAACGCGTTCGGGTCGATCGACCGCACGATGTCGCCCGCCTTGCACACCTCATAGCGGCGCACCGCGCAGAGGAGCAGCTCCCCCTCCCGGCCGCTGTAGCCGCCCCGCGACTTGAGGAAGGTCACCCCGCGGTCGAGGTCGCCGAGGATCTGGCGCGCGATCTCCTCGTTTCTGTCCGAAATGATGTAGAGCATCTTTCCCGTGCCCACGTCGGTGCCGTAGAGCACCGTGTCGATCAGCTTGGTCGCGACGAAGATGACGATCAGCGCGTACATCGCGCTCTCAAGGCTGCGGTAGACGATCCCCGACAGGGCGACGATGAGGATGTCGATGCACATCATGAGCTTTGCCATCGAGATGTGACGGAAATGCCGACCGAGCAGGCGCGCGATCAGGTCGGTGCCGCCCGTCGTGCCGCCGCGCATGAAGATGAGCGAGAGCGCGAAGCCCTCAGCCACCCCGCCGAACACCGCCGCGAGGATTTCGTTGCCGAGATAGGGCCGGATCACAAGGCTCATCAGGTCGATGGCCGCCGAGGACAGCAGCGTCGCCGCGACCGTCTTGACCACGAGCTTGTAGCCCACCGACGATACCGCCCACACGAACAGCGGGATGTTCATCAGGAAGATCACTGTGCCGATCGGCGTTCCGAACAGGTAGTTGACCAGGGTCGAAAGGCCCGTCAGCCCGCCCGGCGCGATATGGTTGGGCGCGGTGAACATATTGACCGACACCCCGTAAAGCAGGCTGCCCGCCAAAAAAAAGGCCAGATCGGTCAACCGTTCCCCCCAGGCGCTCTTCGCCCTCCACATGGCGCTTCCCCCTTTCATCCGTACCCTATTATTCTACCCGGATTTTTGGGAAATGTGAAGTTCCGCCTGATAATGCGCAAAAGCCCCGCCGGACGGCGGGGCTTTTCGCCCGGAAAAACGGTCAGTTCGAAAGCAGCGAGGCGAGCGTGTCGGTCAGCTCCTTCAGGAGCGCCGCGTCGTTGGCGGTGTAGCAGAGGTCGTAGCCGATGCTGTCCACCGAAATCCAGATTTCGCCCTTCCCGTCGGTAAGGCTGTTCGGAATCTGGAGCGCGTAATAGTCCTTTTTGCCGTCCTCAAAGCTCATGGAAATCCGGTAGGCGCCGTCCGTCCGCGCCTTTTCCATCCCGTCCCCATTGAACCGCCGAACCGTGCCGACCTTGACGTTTTTCAGCTTGGCGCAGAGGTCCAGGATCTTGTCGCGCTGCGCCTGGGACGCGGCGGAATCGTAGGAGGCGCTCTTTTCTATAACCACGTCGCCGTCCAATACGGCACCCGAAAGCTCCGCCTTGGTGACGCGGTAGGGGTTCATGTAGCCGAGCCACTCGATGTTCGCCGGGTATGTCTGCTGGCAGCGGGACATTGCGGCATAGAGGCCGTCAAGCTGCCTGCCGTTCGCCTGCCAGCCTCCGTCCGACTGAAGGACGTCGTCCTCATAACACCAGTAGTTGTAGCGGTCGCCGTTCGTCATCAGCACGGTCAGCAGCCGCAGGCCGTCCTCCTCGCCGCGCTCCTTCCTCATGGGCGCGACGGTGAGCGCGTTCAGCGCGCTGATGATCGCGGCGCGGTCGTTCTGGTTCGTGACAGCGTAGCTGGCGTGCAGCTCGCGGTTGATGACCTGGATGTCCTGCACCTGTTCGATGTCATGGTTGAAGCTCGTATCCTTCGCCGCGCCCGTGTCGGCGGCGGCGGGGACGGCCAGGGCGGAGACGAGCAGCGCGGCCGCGAGCAGGGATGCGAGGGTGGATTTGAGATGCTTTAACATGGTGACGCCTTCTTTCTTAAATGTAAAAATATTCCTTATTTTATATAATTTGCCATCCAGAAGGGCGAAAACGGTTCCCCCATTGTGATAACGAGCCGGGTGGAGCTCCCCCCGCGGGCGGCACTCTCCCAGCCGAGGATGAGCTCCTGGAGTCCCTCGATCTCCCCGCCGCATGGGACTAATCGAAGGCGTTGATCGCATCGTGCAAAGCCCTGCTCTTAACCGGATCATTCTGTGTATACAAAAGACTATAGGCGATATTATCGACACCAATTGAAATCTTATCCTCTGAAAAACCAACTGCATACTGAGACTTCCCATTTTCAAAGTCCAACAAAATAACGGTTCCACGGTAGGTTTCTTTAAATGCATTGCTCTCCTCAAATTTCTGGACTCGGCCGACCTTGAGTTCCTTCAGCATTTTGCATATATTAAGGATTACCGCTCTCTCTTCTTGGGAGGATGCCGATTCAAATGTCATTCTTGGCAGAGTCACCATCTCTCCCGTCATAGGCTTCCCATCTATCTCCAATTTCACATCCGGCAATTTCTCCATGTTATCCGGTAAAATCTCCACCTTGGTGACGCGGTAGGGGTTCATGTAGCCGAGCCACTCGATGTTCGCCGGGTATGTCTGCTGGCAACGGGTCATGGCGGCATAGAGGCCGTCAAGCTGCCTGCCGTTCGCCTGCCAGCCTCCGTCCGACTGAAGGACGTCGTCCTCATAACACCAGTAGTTGTAGCGGTCGCCGTTCGTCATCAGCACGGTCAGCAGCCGCAGGCCGTCCTCCTCGCCGCGCTCCTTCCTCATGGGCGCGACGGTGAGCGCGTTCAGCGCGCTGATAATCGCGGCGCGGTCGTTCTGGTTCGTGACAGCGTAGCTGACGTGCAGCCCGCGGTTGATGACCTGAATGTCCTGCACCTGTTCGATGTCATGGTTGAAGCTCGTATCCTTCACCGCGCCCGTGTCGGCGGCGGCGGGGACGGTGAGGGCGGAGACGAGCAGCACGGCCGCGAGCAGGGATGCGATGGTGGATCTGAGATGCTTTAACATGGTAACGCCTTCTTTCTTAAATGTAAAAATATTACTTATTTTATAAAATTTACCATTCCAAAGGGCAAAAACGGTTCCCCCGCCGCGATAACGAACCGGGTGGAGCTCCCCCCGCGGGCGGCGTTCCCGCCGCCCGTGGAGAAGGTGTGCGCTTACGCCGCGGCGTATTTTGTAAGCGCGTCGGCCAGCGCATCCAGCGTCCCGTCTCCGGTGGTCTCATAGGCGAGATGGTATCCCGGGATGCTGCTGACGAGGATTTCGATCGACCCGTCGAGGTAGACGGTGACCGTGTATTCCACGACGCCGTCCTCGAAGTTCAGCACGGTCTGGAAGAGCGGGGTGGAGTCGTGGGCCGCTCCGGGCGCGAGCGTCTCGGTGGAGGAGGGCTTGACCGTCACCGCCTTGAGCAGCGCGGCGACCTCCATGATCGCCTCCCGCTGCTGCTCCGAGGTCAGCGCGCGGTACTGCCCGTGCGTGCCTTCCGAGAGGTCGTCGACCGCCATCCCGGTGATACGGTAGGGGTTCATATAGCCGAGCCACTCGGCGGTGGCGCGGTTTTGCCCGTAGGTCTCCTTCTCGATCTCGTAGAAACTGTCGTAGAGGTCCCGCAGCCGGGAAGCGTCGGCAAGCGGCGTCTCCCCCTCCATCAGCAGGTTGCTGTGGCACCAGAAGTCGTATTTCGTCCCGTCGAGCAGCCGGACCTGCAGAAGGCGCAGGCCCGCCTCGTCTGGCGTGACCGAAAGGTCCTCCTGCGGGGTCAGGGAGTTGAGCCGCGCGAGCACCGCGCCGCACCGTTCGCCCGTCACCGGACAGCAGGTGCGGCTCTCCCGGTCGATGAGGTTCACCTCCATGACCTCGTCGTAGGGGATGCGCAGGCAGGGCGGGTTCCCCTCGATGAGGGGCGGAAGGTCCGCCGCGCGGGAGGCCGCTTCCTGCGCGGAAGGCGCGGCGGGGGTAGAAACCTGCGGCGCGGGGGATTCGGCGGGGGTCTCCATCGGGACGGGCGCGCGTTCCGCCGGGGCGAGCAGGCCGAGCGCATAGGCGCGCAGCGCGGATACGTCCGCCTTGTAGACGTAGACGGTGCTCTTGTCCGCGAGCTTGGGCGCCGTGCCGCTCAGGCGGACGCTGTCCGCCCGCAGGGAAACGGCGACCTGCTTTCCGTCCTTGCGCGTGATCACGATCTCCACCGGCTCCGACTCCCGGTCGGTGCTCTCCCAGCCGAGGGTGAGCTCCTGGAGCCCGCCGATCACCTCGCCGTAGCCGTCGGGCGGGATCTCCGTCTCGGGGGAGTCGCCGAACTCCCCGTAACGGACCCGCATCTCGGCCACATCCTTTTCCCGCAGCGAACCGAGCACGCTGTAGGTGAGCTTCATGTCCGCGGCCACGTCCTCCGGCACTTCCGCCGCGGAGGATTCCTCATCCGGGCCGTACGGCGCGGTCTGCGCGGGGGAAATCTGCGGGTTGGTGAGGAAGACGACCGCGAGCCCGGCGACGACCGCCACCGCGAGGATCGTTAGAATGACCGTGTTTTTCCTGACGTGCATGATCGATTTGACCCTTTCCTTGAGCGCGCACTCCCCGAAGGCGAGAAATCCTCCCGCGAAGGCGCTGCGGCTTCGTTCCGCCATGTTCACGAGGCTGTAGGCGTAGGCTTTCCGGTCGGTTTCCGGCCGCCGGACGACAGCCTCGTCGCAGGATGCCTCCATGTCGGTGACATACCAGCGGTAGAAGAGCCAGACGAGCGGATTGAACCAGTGGAGGTAGAGCGCGAGGGTGGCCAGCGCCTTCCAGAGGTTGTCGTGCCGGCGGATGTGGGTGAGCTCGTGGGTGACGACGTGCGCCACGTCCTCCTCCCCGACGAGGCCCGATAGCACCAGCCGGGGTCGGACGAGCCCGCAGACGACCGGGCTTGGGAAGAGGTCGCTCACATAGAGCCGCACCCGGTCCGGCCGCACCCCCACCCGCCGGAAAATCCCGTCGATGCCGGGGGTATGCGGGAGCCGGCGCGCGCGCCACAGGCGGTGCATCGTATAGAGGTAGCAGAAGAGGCTGTAGAGGAGCAGGAGCGCCGCGCCGCACAGCCAGATGGACGACAGGATCACGGTCAGCGGGACCTTCGCCGGGGCAACCACCGGGCGTTCGGCGGGGGCGTCCGACCCCGTCCCCCGCGGGGTCTGCAAGGTCGGGAAGTCGACCGCCGCGCCGGGGTCCTCCACAAACCGGAGGGCGGCGCGCCGTCCCGTCTCGACGGTGCGCGCGGCGGGGATGGCGTTGAAGGCGCTCACCGGCGACGGCACCGAAAAGGGAACCAGCAGCCGCACGAGCACGAGCCCCCACAGCAGGCAGAAGGTCCAGCGGGGCAGCCTCCCTTTGAGGAGCGCACGCAGCAGCAGCACCGCCGCGCCGAGCACCGACGCCGCCAGCGACATATTCACCAGGCGCAAAAACAGGTCTTCCATAGCTTCCTCCCGCCGCTGCGTATTTTTTCAGGCGCGGCTCCCGCCCCACTCCACCACGGTGAAGCCCCGGCGGACAAAGCCGCCCTCAAGCTCCTGCTCCCGAATGGGACGCGGCGCGTCCAGCCCCCGGTAAACCATGTGCACCCGCAGCAGGCTGTCGGGCGCGGGAGAGATCTCCATCGGGGCGAGCCGCTCGTACTGTTCTGTGGAAAAAGTGATGAGGTTGCAGGCGTTTTGCTGCATTTCTGGCAGCCAGTAGTCGAGAAATTCCGCCGTTTCACCGGCGTTCAGGCCCAGAAGGGCGAGCTTTTCGCGCAGGAACCGTTCGGTGTCCGCGCCAGCCACGCAAAATCCCTCGGAAAAGTCCCAGCCGACCGGCGTATTCCCCTCCCAGAAGAGGTAGGGGTAGGTTCGCCCGTCCGCCCTGTCCACGAGGGCGCCGCCCGGGTAGGCGGTGACCTCCCAGCCGTCCCGGTAGGCGGGGATCGTCTCGCTGAAGCTCCCGCGGTAATCGACCCTCACCGACACGTCCGTCGGCCGCTCGGGATAGAGGTAGACGACCGGCTTGCCGGTCAGCGGGAGCATCTTTCCCGCCGCGATGTCGTCCAGCTCCCGCAGCGTCGTGTCCTCGTGCTTGAGCGGGTAGCGCAGCGCGTGGTCCATGTCGCTCGCCGCGACCAGCAGGGCGGTTTCGTTCACCTCGACGCGGTAACGGATGCCGGTGGCAAAGTCGATGTCGATCCGCGCGGCCCCCTCGAGACGGCTCTCCCTGCCGACCCGTTCGGCGCTGCCCGGCCTGACCGAGATGTCCAGCCCCGAAAGCGCCCAGTCGAACCGTTCGTCGTCAGGCAGGTAGACGGTATCGCTTTCGCCGTCCGACGAGCGGAAGGCGATTCCCGTCACGCGGGATTTCCGGATGACCCTGAGCCAGCTCGGGAACCAGAGTCCCTCGCCCATGCGAACCCGCTCGAGCCCGATGAGCTCGGCGTAGACCTCCGGGTCGACGCGGTAGCGGACCGGTTCCCCCGCGTCGGCGGCTGGGAGCGATTTCGCGACCTCCAGCCCCTCGGTATAGAAGGTGTAGGTATATTTCGTGTCGTCCTCCAGTTCGAGGATCAGCACGTCGAAGTCGGAGAGGCGCTCCCCGATCTCATCGGCGGGCTCCGGTTCGAGCTTTTGGAGGTGAAAGGGCGTCTCCCAGCTGCTCCCCACGGCCACCTGGTCGGAATAGCGGTAGACCGAGCCGCCGTTCACCCGCACGCCGCCGCACAGGAACACCCCGGAATCGGGGCCGGCGGTAAAGTTGAAGCCGTCCGGAAGCGCGGCGGCGGGAGCGGCGGGCGGGGTCGAGACCGCCTCGGCGGCGGGAACGCTCCCGGCGGGCGGCGCCTCTCCCGGGGCGCTCTCCGGCGCGGGCGTGGGCCCCGGCTTTGGCGCGGCTTCCGGTTCGCCCGGCAGCTCCATGGAGGAGACGGGCGGCGCCGGTTCCCGGGCGGGCTCCCCGCCGCAGGCGGCGAGGGAACCCGCCAGCGCGGCCGCCAGCAGGGCGGCAAGCAGGCATTTCATCGTTCCTCCCCCTCGTCGATCAGGCGCCTGATCTTCGCAAGCTCGTCGTCCGAGAGCTCCTCGTTCTCCACGAAGGCGGAGAGGAAGTTTGCCGGCGAGCCGCCGAACAGCCGGTCGATCAGCCCGCGCGTCTCCGCGCGCTGGACCTCGCCGCGCTTTAAGAGGGGAACGCAGACGAAGTTCGGCTCCTCCCGCCTGAGGTAGTCCTTCTCGATCAGGGCTTTGAGGATCGTGTAGGTGGTGTTCTTGTTCCAGCCGTAGCGCGCGGCGGCCTCGAGCGCGACCTCCTTGGCGGGGAGCTGCCCCTTCTCCCACAGGACGTTCATGATCCGCGTCTCGGAATTGTTGAGTTTGATCTGGTCGTTCATGCCGTTCCTCCGTCAGACGATGTTTATAGTCTGTTCTATGGTTATAGTATAGCACCTTCCCGGCGCTTGTCAAGACTATATTTATAGTCTTATGCAAATTCTTTCTTTTTCTTTGGAAATCCGGCGGGATATGCTATACTGTAGGTACCTATTTTGAAACAGGAGGGACCGCTATGCGTCCATATGAAAAACTGCTTCGCTGCTACGACTGCTTCCGGGAAAAGATCGATTTTCAGCCGCTCATCGGCATGACCCTCGGCTCGGGGCTCGGCGACTACGCCGACGGCATCGACATCGTCTCCACCCTCGACTACCGCGATATCGAGGGCTTCCCCGTCTCCACCGCCCAGGGCCACCGGGGCCGGTTCGTCTTCGGCTATGTGGAGGGGGTCCCCGTCGTCGTCATGCAGGGACGCATCCACTACTATGAGGGCTACGACATCACCGACGTGGTGCTCCCCACCCGCCTGATGGGGCTCATGGGGGTGAAGGCGCTCTTCCTCACCAACGCCTCGGGCGGGCTCAACCCCGACTACGGCCCGGGTGAATTCATGCTCATCTCCGACCACATCGCCGACTTCGTCCCCTCCCCCCTCATCGGGCCGAACATCGACGAGCTCGGCACCCGCTTCCCCGACATGACCGACCTCTACAGCGCCCGCCTGCGGGAGGTCGTCCGCGGCGCCGCGAAGGAGCTGGCGATCCCGCTGCGCGAGGGGGTCTACGTCCAGCTCACCGGCCCCAACTTCGAGACGCCGGCCGAGGTGCGCATGTGCCGCATCCTCGGCGGCGACGCCGTCGGCATGAGCACCGCCGTCGAGGCGGTGGCCGCCCGCCACATGGGGATCGAAACCTGCGGCATCTCGCTCGTCACCAACCCCGGCGCGGGCCTCTCCCCTCAGCCCCTCTCCCACATCGAGGTGCAGGAGGCCGCCGACCGCGCGGCCCCGCTCTTTAAACAGCTCGTCACCGCGTCGGTCAGGGGGATCGCCAAGGTGATCGGCTGAACCCGGATGAAAGTGCGATGGACAGGCCGGTTCAATCGATCGATAACGTGCGGCTGACGGACGCGGAGGACGCGGTCGTCATCCTCGACCAGTCGCTGCTGCCGGGCAGGACGGAATACCGCGTCCTTTCCGACGCCGAAAGCCTCCGCGAGGCGATTTTTTCCCTGCGGGTGCGGGGCGCGCCCGCCATCGGCATCTGCGCGGGCTACGGCATGTACCTGCTCGCGCGGCGGATCAAAACGGAGAGCGTCCCGGAATTTCTCGAAAAGCTCCGGGCCTGTAAGGACTACCTCGACGCGGCCCGTCCCACGGCGGTCAACCTGAGCTGGGCGACCGCGCGGATGGTCCGCCGCGCCGGGGAGAACGCCGGCAGGCCGGTCCCGGAGATCGTCCGGCTCCTCGGGGAGGAGTGCCGCCGCATTCAGGCGGAGGACGCGGAGATGTGCCGCGCGATCTCGGAGCACGGCCTCACGCTCCTCCGCGACGGCGACGGGGTGCTCACCCACTGCAACGCCGGGCCGCTCGCGACCTCCCGCTACGGGACGGCGCTCGGGCCGCTGCTGCTCGGGACGGAGCGCGGGATGCGCTTTCGCGTCTTCGCCGACGAGACCCGCCCGCTGCTCCAGGGCGCGCGGCTCACCACCTATGAGCTCTCCCGCGCGGGGGTCGACGTGACCCTCATCTGCGACAATATGGCGAGCATCGTCATGAAAAACGGCTGGGTGAACGCCTGCTTCGTCGGGTGCGACCGGGTGGCCGCCAACGGCGACACCGCCAACAAGATCGGCACGAGCGGGGTGGCCATCCTCGCCCGGCACTATGGGATCCCCTTCTATGTGCTCGGTCCGACCTCGACGGTCGACCGCTCCTGCAAGACGGGCGCGGAGATCGAAATCGAGCTGCGCGACCCGGAGGAGATCCGCTCGAAATTTTACCGCGAGCCGATGGCGCCCGAAGGCGTCAGGTGCTACAACCCCGCCTTCGATGTGACCGACCACAGCCTCATCACCGGCATCGTGACCGAGCGCGGCGTCTGCCGCCCGCCCTATACCGAAAGCCTCGCCGCGCTCTTTTCCGGCGGGGACGACCACAAGGAGGGATCGTATGAACATCCGGTTTTATAACGCGCGCATTCTCACGATGGAGGAGGGCGCGGGCGTCACCGAGGGGGAGCTCTGGGTGAAGGGGAACCGCATCGCCCCCGCCGGCCCGCCGGACGGCACCGTCTGGGACCGGGAGATCGACGCGCGGGGCAACCTGCTCCTGCCCGGCTTCAAGAACGCGCACACCCATTCGGGGATGACCTTCCTGCGCTCCTACGCGGACGACCAGCCGCTCCACGACTGGCTCCAGGAGTGCTTCCCGATGGAGGCGAAGCTCCGGCCGGGCGACGTCTACGACCTGACGCGGCTGGCGATCATGGAATACCTGACGAGCGGCATCACCGCCAACTTCGACATGTACATGTTCCCCGACGAGATCGCGAAGGCCGCCGCCGACTGCGGCTTCCGCACCGTGCTCTGCGGCTGCGTCAACAACTTCACCTATGACCTGCCCTTCATGGAGAAATGCTGGGACGAGTACAACCGCTATGACGAGCTCGTCTCCTTCATCCTCGGCTTCCACGCCGAGTACACCTGCTCCCGGGAGCTGCTCGAGGGGATGGCGGCGCTCGCCCACAAGTATGAAGCCCCCGTCTTCACCCACAATTCCGAAACCCGCCTCGAGGTGGACGGCTGCCTCGAACGGTGGGGCATGACCCCGACCGCCTTCCTCGACAGTCTCGGGATGTTCGATTACGGCGGCGGCGGATACCATGGTGTCTACTTAAACGACGCCGACCTCGAAATCTTCCGCCGCCGGGGGCTGTGGATGGTGACCAACCCCGGCTCCAACGTCAAGCTCGCCAGCGGCATCGCCCCTCTCCAAAAGATGCTGGACGCGGGCGTCAGCCTCGCGCTCGGCACCGACGGCCCGGCCAGCAACAACTGCCTCGACTTCTTCCGTGAGATGTTCCTCGCCACCGGGCTGCAAAAGCTCCGGGAGGACGACGCGTCCGCCATGCCCGCCGACCGCGTGCTCGAGATGGCGACGGTGGGCGGCGCGCGGGCGATGGGCCTTTCGGACTGCGACACCCTCGCGCCCGGGAAATGCGCTGACCTCGTCATGCTCGACCTGCACCAGCCCAACATGCAGCCGCTCAACAACATCGCCAAAAATGTCGTTTACAGCGGCAGCAAGCAGAACGTGAAGCTCACGATGGTGAACGGCCGCATCCTCTACGAGGACGGGCAGTTCCACATCGGCGCGGACCCGGAGGAGGTCTACCGCCGGTGCAACGAGATCATCGACGCGAAACGCTGAACCCCGATGAACCGCAAAAAAGCCCCGGAAAGGCGGACTGTCTTTCCGGGGCTTTTTTTATGTAGTTCAGCCGAGGTTCAGCCTGGTGTCGACCGTCGTCTCCGCCAGGACGCGGCCGTCGCGGATGACGGTCCGGCGCGGCGGGCAGAGGCGGATGGCGTCGCGCGCGTCGCGCGCGTCGATGATGAGCAGGTTGGCGCGGCAGCCGGGCTCGAGGCCGTAGCCGGGGATCTTGAGGATCTTGTTGGCATCGCCGGTCACCATGTCGTAGAGCTTCTCGATCTCGTCGGGCAGGCTCATCTGCGCGGCGTGCGCCACGACGTTGGCCACCTGGAGCATGTCGGCGCTGCCGTAGGGGTAGAAGGTGTCCTTGACGCAGTCCTGGCCGAAGGAGACGTTCACGCCCGCCGCGAGCAGCTCCTTGACGCGGGTGATGCCGCGGCGGATCGGCTGCTTGTCGAGGCGGCCCTGGAGCATCAGGTTGGTGACCGGGTTGGTGATCACGTTGATGCCCGCGCGCTTCACCTTCTCGATGACATAGCCCGCGTAGTGGTCGTCGTAGGCAGCCAGCGCGCAGGTGTGGCCCGCCGTGACGGTGCCCGGCGCGAAGCCGCGCGCGATCGCCTCGTCGGCGATCATCTCGAGCGTGCGGTAGAAGGGATCGTCCGTCTCGTCGACGTGCATGTCGATCTCGGCGCCGTATTTCTCCGCGATGTCGAAGCAGAGCTTGACATGCGTGCGGCTGTCGTCGGGCGAATTCTCGTTGGCGGGCATGCCGCCCACGATGTCGGCGCCCGCCTCCATCGCATCCCACATCAGCTTGTCGCAGCCGGGGTCCTTGACGATGCCCTCCTGCGGGAAGGCGACGATCTGGATGTCGATGACGTCCTTATACTTCTCCCGCAGCGCCACGACGCCCTCGAGGGGACGCAGGCCGCCGATCGTGTCCACGTCGACATGGGTGCGGATCGCGAGGGTGCCGTTTTTGATCGCCTTGAGCACCACGTCCTCCGAACGGGTGACGATATCCTCGACGGTGTAGACGCGCTTCTGGTCCCAGAGGATCTCGATCGCTTCCTTGAGGGTCCCGCTCACGTTGGGGCGCACCACGTCGAAGACGTTCACCTTGTCGAGGTGGATGTGCGGATCGATGAGCGACGGCGTCACGAGGCAGCCGGATGCGTCGATCGTCCGGTCGGCGGCGGCGTCGATGCGCCCGCCGACGCGGCTGATCTTCCCTTCTTCGATCAGGATGTCGGCAGGCTCTTTCCGCCCGCGCAGGATGGCGTTTTGAATCAGCAGCTTCATTAAATCTCTCCCGCTTTCATAAAAAATTCTACACGGTTTGCTTGACAAGGCTCATGAAACATGATACATTGTTGTTACAAAAAATATATCATGTTCCACTTCGTTTGTCTAGTGTCTGCTCAATTTTTTGTCAGAATTGACTATAAATTGGGAGAGCAAAATGGAAGTTTATTCCAATTTTACGCTCTGTCATGTTACATAGTTTCACGACCACTGCTTTGCGGCGGCGAGATATCAAACCATAAAGGAGGAGGAGCAAATGATCATTGGAAGCAGCCATGGTGTCGGCGGCAAGGTGGAGACCGAGGTCCTGAGCGTTGTGTGTGCGCAGATGGAACCGATTCACGCCGACTGCATGGAAGAAGTCAACCAGAACATCGACACCGTCATCCAGTTCATGGAGACGGGCGCGCGTGGATTCCCGGGTTACGACCTGTTCGTAACGCCCGAGTTCGCCGTGCAGGGGATGCATCCGACCAAGCGCCTGAACGTGGTGCTCACGCTCGACTCGCCCGAGGTCGGGCGCCTCAAGGAGGCGTGCGCGCGCCTGCGCGTGTGGGGCATCTTCAGCGTCATCCTGAAGCTCGACGGGCACGACAGCCCGGGCAACTGCGCGATCATGATCAACGACCAGGGCGAGGTCGTGCACCGCTACGTCAAGATGAACCCGTGGATCCCCACCGAACGGCACTATCCCGGCTGGGAGTGCCCCGTCACGCCCGGACCCAAGGGCTCGAAGATCGCGACCATCGTCTGCGCGGACGGCGACTATCCCGAGATCTGGCGCGAGGCGGCCTACAACGGCGCGAACATCATCGTGCGCCCCACCCACTACATGAGCCCCTGGGAGAACGGCTGGGACATCACCAACAAGATGGGCGCCTACTGCAACCAGTGCTATGTGGTGGCCGTCAACTGCGTGGGCGTCGAGGCGGCCTGCTCCGCGTTTGGCAAGAGCATGATCGTCGCGCCCGACGGCAACGTCATCACCCAGGCGCCGGCGGGCGTCCCCTACCTGGTCAAGGCAGACCTCTACCCGGGTCTGGTGGATAAGCTGCACGAGAGCAGCGTCACCAACACCTTCCTCTATTCCTTCCGTCACCGGGGCGCCTCCTGCCGCGACCTGGGCGGAAAGGGCGAACAGCGCAACCAGTACAACGCCTACGATTTCGGAGGTGAAGGAAAATGAGTTACATGCGTGAAATCCCCTACCTGCTTACCGGGCACTACGTGGCGATCGCCATGCGCCCCATCACCTTCCCCACGACCAAGGCGGAGATCATCGAAAAGGTGGGCGGCGAGCCCATCCGCACCTCCCCCGACGGCTACACCCCCTTCCGGGAGCTGCTGGCGAAGGTGCCCCTCGACGAATTTTCCTGCGCCGCGGAATTTTACTGCGCGTTCAACGCGAGCTGATGAAAGAAGGAGGCAGTATCCATGAGTGACAACGTCAACACCTCGGCCGCCACCCAGGAGCCGGTTTTCGTCTCCCCGAGCGACCTTTCGGTAAACTTCACCAAAAAACAGATGGTGTTCCTCGGCCTGCAAAACACCGTGGCCATGAGCGGCGTCATCATCGTCCCCATCCTCTGCGGACTCAACGTGTCGGTCACCCTTTTCTGCGCGGGCATCGGCACCCTGATCTACCAGTTCGTCGACAAGGGCATCGTCCCGGCCTTCCTGGGCGGTTCCTTTGCCTTTATCGCCCCGCTGACGGTCATCATCAGCGAGATGGGCGTCCCCTACGCGCAGGGCGGACTGATCTTCGTCATGTGCTTCTATTTCCTCTTCGCCCTGCTGCTCAAGCTGCTGGGCACCGAGCGGATCCATAAGGTCTTCCCGCCCGTCATCACCGGCCCGATCATCATGGTCCTCGGCCTCTGCCTCGCGAACGTCGGCGTCTCGTCGGCTTCCGAGCACTGGATCGTCGCGCTGCTGACCTTCGGCATCGCCATCGTGGTCAACATCTTCGGCAAGGGCCTCACCAAGATCCTCACCATCGTGCTCGCGCTGGTCGGCGGCTACCTCATCTCGATCCCCTTCGGCCTCGTCGATTTCTCCGGCGTGCTGGCCGCGCCCTGGTTCGGCGTCCCCAACTTCACCCTCCCGAAATTCGACGTGCGCGCGATCATCATGATCGCCCCGGCCGCCATCGTCCCCTGCATCGAGCATATCGGCGACGTCATCGCGGTCGGCACCACCGTCGGCAAGGACTTCACCAAAAACCCGGGCCTGCCCCGTTCCCTCTTCGCCTGCGGCTGCGCCACCTGCGTGTCCGCCTGCCTGGGCGGCCCGTCCCTCACCATCCACAGCGAGAACACCGGCGTGCTCGCCGTCACCCGCATCTACTCCCCCTTCGTCGTGCGTTGCGGCGCGGTGTGGATGGCGCTCTTTGCCTTCGTGCCCAAGTTTGAGGCGCTCTGCCGTTCGATCCCCAATCCGGTCATCGGCGGCGTGGGCATCCTGCTCTACGGTATGGTCACGAGCGTCGGCGTGCGCACCGTCGTGGAAAACCGCGTCGACTTCTCCAAGCCCAAGAACCTGATCGTCGCCAGCGCCATCCTCATCCTCGCGGTCGGCGGCGCGACCTTCACCTTCCCGGGCGGCATCAGCCTCGGCGGCATGGCCATCGCGGCCATCGCGGGCATCATCCTCAACCTCGTGCTCCCCAACAAGAGCGCGGAGGAGCGTGCCGAGGAAGCCAAGGCGAAGGAAGCCGCGAAAGCGGAATAACCCAACCGACCCCTTTCCTGAAATAGAATGCGGCCCCGCCGGCGTCTGCCGGCGGGGC